>CAZPIL010000037.1:0-9278 GCA_964586705.1 uncultured Nitrososphaera sp.
CCTCCTTCTCAAAGCCGGTAGTGGCCTACATAGCAGGCAGAGCTGCGCCAAAGGAAAAGAGGATGGGTCATGCAGGTGCGATAGTGTACGGCAACTATGGTTCCGCTGAGTCCAAGATGGCAAATTATGCCAAGGCAGGAGTTCCGGTTGCAAAGAGACCGGCAGAAGTACCAGAGCTACTCGGGCAAAAACTACACAAATAGCTAAATGGATTCTTCCTTGTAGCGTTCGCGCAGATATAGTAAACCTTTCACAAGGTCGCGTGCCTGTGCGGGGGTAAGCTTGGCTTCTTGCAAGAACTTTTCATCAACGCCCATCGAGAGAAGCTTGGTGATATCCCAATGCATCTGAATAATCCGGGGATCACTCACAACTGCCCTATGTATGACAGGTATAAAAGCAAGACGCGTTATTTACCCCCGAGCCAAGCCCTATACCTTCTTGCGTCAATACAGAAGACTAGGGCGCACTGGGCTAGCGGCCCCATATTGTTATGAATAATCCTGACCCATATTGATGAAATAAGCGGATGCTTTTCAGGATTAAGAATGCTTATTGCCTTTTTAATTTCGCTGCTTGATACTGGTATCACCTCGTTGTAGATGAACTTGCTCTCACGCTCCCCTATTCTTACCGGCAGACCGGTCTTGAATGCTAACACTCGCATGAGTGTAAGTGGTAGGTCAGACTTGGCTTGTTCTACAAGCTCGGCCTTGGCCCTAAAGGCCAAGTCAACCATCTGATCCTCTCCTTGAATGTGGGTGATGGCAAGCATATAGTCCCCCTTCTTTATTTTCTTACTATTAATAATGATGGTGAGACCCTGTGAGGCGAGGCGCTGCTCTTTGTCGGGCATTTCTATAACGTCCTTCACCACAGCGCGGCTTACACCGAACTTTCCCTCGCATTCATTACGGAAAAGCTTTGTGTACTTTATGGCCATCTAGGGAGTATCTTTAGTCAAACATATTAAAATTACAGGAACGCCGATAGTATGTATTAGTGGAAAAGCGCTTTTGCGATAGGTGCATGAGCAGGACTGGTCATGATGTAGTCGAAGATCCTGATACTATATACACATACAAGCGCCGTCGCCAGTATAAATGCCAAGAATGTGGCAAGGTTAGCTTAAAGCGCGGCTTACGGCCAAGTGCGGAGTCTGTGTATTGATGCTTGCAGATACAATAGTTATGCTCAAGGCCGAGTTTGTAAAAAACTACAAGGGCTCAAGCCACATGCATGAACCTGTGCCTGCCATATCTTCTGATTTTCTCCCACTAGAGCAAAGCGGTATTGATGCCATGCATGCATTTGCAAAGAACAACCCCATTTACTTTAACTCAAAAAATATGGAACTTGCAGGAATCCCCTGCACTGTCTATGAGGGAGACATAAACGAGTACTGGCTATCAAGCATTAAGCATGATTCAGGTTATCAGCCCTTCTACCCTACATGGATACTGTCTTCCTACGTACTGGCGCTTGTCTCAAAGGAAATGGGCTATGAGCAGGTGATTGATATTGGTTCTGGAGATGGCAGGATTGCATACTGCGCCAAGGCTGTCGGCATTTCCGGTTATGGCATAGAGATAGATGCAGACTTGGTTGCATTGCAGCAAAAGATATCATCGGCAACAGGTCTGGATTTTGACGCCAAGTGTGCCGACGCGACGCGATTTGACTATTCGTCGTCTGGGCTGACAAGACCCCTATTTTACATATCTGGGTTGCCTGAAATGGGGGAGATGCTTGCAAATAGTGTACTTGAAAAGATACTGTCATCAGAATTAAAAATGACAACAGGATTTGTTCTCATGGGAAGTCATGTAAAGCGCAAGTTTGCGAGGAATGACTCGCAGTGGGGCTGGGGAGAAGTCATTAGCCGCTTCGGTCTTGACGTAAAAAAAGTCATCACTCTGCCCACGCACTGGACTGCCGAACAGCCTGTAGACACGCCCTATATCTTTGCCGTACCGGCCACGCGTCAGCTCTTATAACCTAGGCTAACAGGAAACCCTTACAGTTTTAGGATGGGTATGAAACCAAGGACTACAACTCTGCCATTCACCAATTGCAGAATGGATTGAAGTTATTTGACTCGCGTATAGGGTGTGGGAATTTACTGGTGCGCCTATAGAGGCTTCTAGATCGTTGATATTGAAGCAGAAGCTCTGTATGGGTGACGGGAAACAATCGGAAGGTTCAAAGGATTTGTTCTTGTTGGCATGTGTATCAAGAAGAGTTCTACAAAATGCCAACTGCTCTGCCCAGATAGTAACGTAAGCCCATGATTGACCGTCTGGAAGAATCACATTAGGGTGTAACTTTCAATACAAGTGGATGTATGTTAGCAGGCAGATTTGGTCCATTGCAGTACAACAGAAACGTCATTTACATACTCCCTTTCCCTTGTCGCGCTCAGGTCATGCTCCAATTTGGTCTTGAATTCTACATGACGCTTTGTTCCCGCGTGTTCTTTGGCGTCTACAAGGTCTATTTCGCAACTGCAGATGTTGCACCGAAGCTTCCCTGTCACGGCTGCAGTGATGATGGCAGGAATGATATAAAACCTCTGCAGCAAGCCATTTATTAGATGTACCTCATTGACATTAATACCATGGATACAGGCCCGGTTGCCAGAATAATACTTGATAATCTGATGCATGTTGCGGGTACTGATGGCGCCAGCTTGGGGCAGATAAGAATGTGGCTTGTTCCTCAAAAGGCAGAAAACGAGTACGATTATAACATCAACAAGGGTTATTTTGAGCTGCTTCTCACGCATGCTCTGAGCGAGCTGATTGAGAATGGATACATCTCCTCGTCACTGCCTGATGGTGTAGATGATGACGATGTTCGACATTTCTCTCTAACGGAGAAGGGTGTGAGGCATCTAAAGGAACTCGCCGCAGCAAGTGAGATAGAGTAGAGTAACTGATGCAACGAAAACATTCAAAAGCAAGCACACGTCTTATGAACGCTCGACGACGGGAGAGAGGGGGATTTGACATCAACCAAGAAGGAACAGAAGGAAAGAGAAAATAACGAGCGTCTTGCACGCGCAATAGAAACATTAGAGGCAATAACCAAGAATAATGACGTTCAGAAAAGCGTCAGGAATATGATAAAAGAGGTTCTTATGGCTCTTAAAGACGACAAGTCTGGAAGCCCATCTGTCAGAGCGGCAAATGCAATCAGTCTTTTGGACAGCGCAACTCAGAGTCCGCAAATGCAGTCCCACATCAGGACGATGCTATGGCAGGTTGTATCCACTCTGGAAAGTATCAGGGAATAATACTATCGCGTAGGGTTTTTTACTGGCTTTGGCGGAGGCGGTAGTTTTTCTAGTTTGTGCGTAGGGTTTGCAAGGTAGTGGCGCGACGCACCCTCTCCGGAGAGCACAATGTTACAGTGAATGCACTTGTACCTTATTGCCATAAAGCCTTGCACCTTTCTATTGGAAAGACTGGGTAAAAAACTCTGCCCTATCTCAGCCGCAGCACTTCACGACTGTCGGGAACACTTGAGCGAATCTTCAATCTCGAATATACAGAACTTGCCACATTCTCTGATTTTGAACGTTCGCCGTGGTTGACAAGCACGCGCTTTGGCTTGACCTTTGAGACAAAGTTCATTATTTGATTAAAATCGCTATGACCTGAAAAACCATCAATCTTTTGAGTCTGGCATCTGATGGGTACAACCTTTACTTTGCCGGACTTGTCCATCATGCTGACATCAGATACATTGCCATCAAGTACACGACGACCGAGCGTGCCATTTATCTGGTATGAGACGAACATTATCTTGTTCTTTGGATTTGGCGCAAGCTCCTTAAAGTATTCCACTGATGGACCTCCTTCTAGCATTCCCGATGTTGCCATGATGATCGCAGGGTTCTCATCATTAAGAATCTCGTCACGCTTGCCATAACCGGAGATAACCGTAAAGTACTCGGAAAGGAACGGGTTTATGCCCTGTGAGACCGAGCGCCTCACATCTGCGCCGAGATAGTGCGCATAAGACATGTGTATGGCACTCGCCTCTGAGATCATACCTTCTATATAAATCGGCGATTCGACTAACCTGCCCTCTTTCATCTCTTTTGCCATTACAAGCATTATCTCCTGTGCCCTGCCCACCGCGGGCACAGGTATCAAAACCTTGCCACCTTCCATCAATACCTTGTTTATGGATTCTGCAAAGGTTCTGTAGACAAATTGCTGATCCGGCATAACATCTGACGAGTTGCCGTACGTGCTTTCTGTTATCAGAGTCTCCACACGAGGATAAGTTGACACAGCGCTATCGAGGAGCTGCGTACGGGCATACTTGTAGTCACCAGTATACAATATGTTATGCGCGCCAGAAATATTCAAATGCACTGTAGCACTTCCCATAATGTGTCCTGCGTTATTCAGTGTGACGGTGATGTCAGGCGAAATGTCTGTAGGCTTGCCATAAGGCAAAGTGATGGCCCTCTTTATGACTTCATGTACATCGCGAACCTCGTACGGTAGGTAGGTGCCGTTTGCGTTTGCAATCTTGACCGAGTCCATCTGCAGCAGCGTCATCAATGGTAGTGTAGGTTCGGTACAATAAACAGGGCCCCTGTAGCCATATTTGAATAACGCCGGCAGGAATCCTTGGTGATCAATATGTGCATGACTTATCACGACTGCATCAAGTTCGTCAAGGTCAAAGTTAAGCCAGTCAAGGCGTGGATAAGCATCTAGCCCCGACATCTCTCCCGGATTTATGCCGCAGTCAAGCATTACCTTACTTTCGGGGGTGACTACAATGAAACACGATCTGCCCACCTGCTTCACCCCGCCTAGGCAGAATAGCATCACCTCTTCTCTGCTGGTAGACCAAGCTTGAGGACGTGGCTGTGATTCTAACTCCTGCTTGCCATTACCGTTTTCAAATCCTCCTACAACCAGAGGTCCACGGAATAGCCTTCTTCCCAACTTTTGCAAAAAGTCTGTCCTCTCCTTTGCAGAACCTTTGAGGGTTGAGTGTATTGTATTGATACTCATAGAAGGTATATGGGGTGAGCGCCTTGTATGCGCTATCCATCCGGTTGATTGTGCTATTTCCACAATCATTGCGGGATCTATTGCCTCCGGCTTGCTCACTTCGAGTACAACTTCACCTGTCGCGTCGTCGCAAAATACTGCAGATACAGAAACCTCTTTTGGCAATAGCTTTGCAACTGCTTGCCTCGTTGCATCTTCTTCAAGCCGTACCGATGGATCGGTCCTGATTATGAAGCGCTTTTTCAACGTCTTTGAAAGTGACGATAAATAGTAGGTCAGCTCAGTTAGCGCAAAGCGCGGATTTTTTGTGTAAAGCGCTATGTTAGGGCCTTCAAACCGGACAGTCGTTATCTGCGAGTCTGCAGGTATTGATTTTAGGATAGTCTTGGATACCTCTTCCTCGCTTTCTGTTGTTACTTTGGCAACAGGATTTTCTGTAGGCGGCTTTCTGTCTCGAAAATCGTGTCCCCTCCTGTACTGCCCATGCTTCTCAAATTCTTCATGTTTTTCCAATTCTTTTCGGTCCTTGTATTGTCGTATGCTACGTGGTCACAGTCGATAAAATGCCACGGCACAAACCGGCAATAAACAATGGTATATCGCTTTTTCAGCTATAAAAGCCTAGTGCTAGAGCACATATGGCAGCAATATTGCTGCGGCCACTATCGCGACCATTATAGCTGTAAGCATGTTTGCCGCATTCTTTGCAAGTGCCGCGGACCTGGCCTTTTTTTCAATTAGTGAGCCATACAACTGACCCCCGTCGAGTGGACCTATCGGCAATGCATTGAATATGCCGACGTTAAAGTTGACGAACCAGAGCCAGAATAGCATGTTGGCTATAATTGCCCATGCCGGACCAAGGGTTGACTCGTACCTCTGTGCCATCAAGTCTGAATAGGGCACCGCGCCTTGTTGCATAGTGGGGGGCAAGAGTATCGCTATTGGATTTGTGCTAAATGCGCTTTTGTACCGTTCCAGTACTGCGCCGGAGTCGGGCAGCAGCGGGGTCACTGTGACACCAAGAATGCCCTGACCGGGTTCTACTGCCTCTGGCAGCGCGACCTCTCTTGTCACTCTCTGATCATTATTATCGAACCAAGTTATCTCGATCGTATCGCCAAGGTTTGCCCGGAGTATATCGCCAAGACTGTCGATCTCTACAATCTCTTGTCCGTTGATTGTTTGTATTATTGATCCTGGTGTCATTCCTATCGATTCCGCCAAGGAGCCGGAGTTGACACTCATAATCGCAATGCCAAACTGGGCAGAGTTGGGGTCAGGTGGAAGCGGTGTCAGAGTCGTTATCACGAAATAGAGCGCTACAAGTGACAAGCCTGCAATTATCATATTATTGAGTGGCCCAGCTGTAAGTATCGAGCTCTTTTTCTTGAGTGTGACCTTGTTTAGCTCATCCCTTTCAATGTTGACGAAAGCACCAATTGGCAACCCTAAAAACAGGACTAATCCTGTGGAATCAACCCTTACATTATAAATTCTCGCAATTATCCCATGACCTGCCTCGTGTATGACAATAGTTACGATCAATGCTATCCACCCATATGTTATTGGCAGGTATGGATTTAGACCGGGTATGAGCAAGTTTGCAGCCGGCGATATATCGCCAACGTTCTGCCGGGCATCTGTGTTTGAAATTAGTATTGCAAGTGAACCTATGATGAGAGATATTGCAAGTGCCGTGATGATCGGCATAAGGTACGTGTTAAAATGAGCCCATGCTTTTGCTCCGGGCCATCTGGCGACCTTGTCAAAGAAGTCCAGACCAAAGGGCGTATGAATGAGAATTAGTGGCAGCTTGACTTCAGCACGAACCTTCCTCTGTTGTTCCAAACGTGAATTCTACACTGTTTGCTTATTTAAAGCATAATGACTAGACGCCGGAAGCCTCGACCTTTTGAATCTCAACGGACACTTTGTCGCCTACCTTTATGGCAAGGTCCTGGTATTCGCGCATGCTTAGCTTTAATGTAGGCGTTTCAGTCAGACCGCCAAACATGCCGGGCATCCCTGCCATCACCTTTGGCATGTTCTTCATCATATCTTCTATTGACGAAAATGCCATAGTGTTGGGGCCAAAAGGGCTCGCGGGTTTGTTATCAGGCTTGTATTCCTTAGGATCGTTAAACGTGACATAAACGTAGGGACTACCATCCTGAGAAGCTTCAATGCGTGCCACTATGAACTCTCTTTTCATCAAAAGTACTTCACAGGCGACCCTTATTTGTATATCGAAGCGCAACGAACCTATATTCAACACAAGGTGTTCCTGTACGGAGTATTACTTTCTGAAACGCAGCTACTTTATCATAGAGTTGACGGATGTTTCCTGCCTGCAGGTAAAGGATCCATCGACAATTAACCTATTATCTCCAACTCTTCAAAAACTCTAATTTGGGCTCCACGTAACACCTGCGTGCTTGCGATACAAGCCGAGCATGTCACAAAAATGTACAAGGGTTCTACAAGCCCTGCGCTTTTAGATGTCTCGCTCGAAATAGAGTCCGGTCAGGTGTTTACCCTGCTGGGTAGAAATGGCGCCGGCAAGACCACCTTTGTTCGGATGTGCGCGACGCAGCTTATGCCAACGTCAGGAACAATAAAGGTACTCGGACTTGACGCCGTGAGGCAGGCAAAGCAGGTCAGGAATCTCATCTCGGTGGTGCCGCAGGAAGGCAGACCGTTGAGAGCATTAACCTCGTGGGATCACGTCTACAACTGGCTCCGGATAAGAGGGGAAAATAAAGATCGGGCACGGGATAAAGCCGAAGTCATGCTCAAGAGGCTCGAGCTATGGGAAGTAAGAAACAGGCCGGCAATGAACCTGTCAGGTGGCATGAAACAGAAGGTGCTCGTCGCCATGGCAATGGCAGTTGACGCACAACTTCTATTCTTGGACGAGCCTACTATAGGCCTTGACCCTGTTTCAAGAAGACAGGTTTGGTCAGCCATAGAGGACTGGAAGGCGGCAGGACACTCCATTCTGCTTACAACGCATTACATGGATGAGGCAGAAATGCTTTCTGACCACATCGTTATTATCGATAGAGGCTCCATAATAGCACAGGGAACAATTTCGGAACTGCGCAAAGTCATACCCCACAATACGAGGGTCGACATAGCCAAGGATGGACTGGACAAAGATGCACTAATGTCATATGGTTCAGTTACAGACACTGGAACCGGGATGCTGAGGGTTTTCGCTTTCGAGTCTTCGGTGCGTGAATTATCAGAGTTAGCAATACGTCGCAACTTACCATTTACCGTCTCGCCTGTAACCCTTGATGACGTATTTGTCTATCTTGTGGACGACATGGGGAGAAACGAAAGTTGATGTTTCCTGTGAGGCAGGCCCTGCTCATAGCGTATTCTACAGGCATCCTATGGCTACAGCGCAATCCTATGTCACTTGTGTTCACAGCTTTGAGCCCCTTCTCGCTACTGTTCGTACTTTTTGTGGCAAGCGGCGGTGATTATGTTCATATTGCAATAGCAGGATCTCTTGTCATGGCGCTTGTAGGATATGGGCTTGCTTTGGGACAGGACATCTCATTTTACAAGACAGAGTACAAGATACAGGATGTTTTTGTTGCTTCACCAGTTTCGCCACTTACTTACATGATGGGGCTTGCACTCTCTGAACTGTTATTTGGTCTGCCTGCGTTGACCGTGCTTGCTATTCTTCTAATGGCCTTTGGAGGCTCATTACCTGCAGTACCATTGATACTGGCTACCATACTACTTTTATGGGGCTCAATGTCTGCAATGGGGTTTTTCATATCGTCTCACATGCTCCACATGAGAAATGCGACGCAAGTCATATCGTTTGTAAACGTCATCCTAGCTGTACTGCCGCCTGTCTTCTACTCTGTGTCAACGTTGCCCGATACGCTGCGTTATCTATCATATGCTGTTCCGACCACACACGCGTCTATCATGTTCCAGCATGCGATGGGACTTGCAACTCCTGTAGATTGGTCGCTTGGTATGGGTTTTGCAATCCAGATAGTGTACTTGGTGGGGTTTGTTGCACTTGCTAAGACACGTGCCATCTGGCGGGAGACGTAATGCTTAAGAGTCGCTTGGCAGCGAGCGACTACTCTTTAGATACCTGAAAAATTTGTTTTGATCGGAATCTTCCAGATTGTAATATCGCTTCAATGACTCTAATGTGTCGTCGTCATACTGTTCGTAGTATTTACGCAAAATTTCGTTGTCATC
>CAZPIL010000038.1:0-9248 GCA_964586705.1 uncultured Nitrososphaera sp.
TGCTGTGGAGCTTAGCAGACTCATCAAGATGGAAATGGAAGGCTCCGTCGGTTAATCTCACACACTTTTTTCTGGTGAGATGAGATGACCACACTATCAAACCTTGATGAAAAACACACGGATACGGTGGCAGTTGATGAGCCGTCATGGCTTGTACAGTCACGCAAGCATGCACTATCAAAGTACCTGTCACTACCACCTGAAGTTTCGCCCCTATATTCAAAATACTCTGACACAAACAAGATCAAACCGGAAAGCATTCACCTTGCAACCCCGCAAGCAAAGCATCAGATAGGAAGTGACCTTGCGAAAAGACTAGAGGAGCTTGAAAAAGAGACAGGCATACTACAGGTAGGGGCAGAGACAAGCAGGATCTTCATAAAAGATGATATCACCAGAAAGGGCGTGATCATTACCGACATCAAAGAAGCTCTTACCAAGCACGCGGAACTCCTCAAGGAACATACCGAGTCAAATCCGCTAGACTTTGGCGAGGATAAGTACCTTGCCCTTGAAGCCGCTGCGTTCCAGTCAGGCGTCTTTGTTTACATACCAAGAAATGTCACTCTTGACGAACCAATCCGGATAATAACTTCGCTGACGGATGACGGTACTTCGCTTGTGTCAAGGAATATCATAGTAGCAGAAGAAGGATCAAAGGCAACAGTGGTGCAAGAATTATACGCGCCGGGCGCTGGAAGCGGCACGCAGCAGGGATACTTTGAGCTCATAGAGACGTCAGTAAAATCTAACGCGCACCTAGAAGTAGTAACACTACAGGCCATGGGGGCAGACACTGTATGCGTTTCGAATAGAAAGGCGTTCGTTGAAAGGGACGGCAAGATGTCATGGTATTCAGGGTTGTTTGGCAGCATGCTGTCCAGATATAGGACAGATAGCATCATGAAGGGTGCAGGCGCTTCTGCAGAAGACATCGAAATAGTCTTTGGTGCGAACAACCAATCATTTGATGTCACATCAAACCTCATTCACAATGGCAAACACTCACGAGGAAGGGTCCAAGTCAAGTCGGTCCTCAAAGATACGTCAAAATCGCTTTTCAAGGGCATGATAAAGATAGGCAAGGACGGCAAAGGCACGGAGTCATACCTATCGGGCCACGCGATCCTGCTAGACAGGGGAGCCAAGTCAGACTCGATACCAGGCCTTGAAATATTGACAAATGAGGTCAAGGCTACCCACTCGGCCTCTGTTGCACAGATGGACGAAAGTCAGATCTTCTACTTGATGACAAGAGGTTTAAGCAGAGAGGGGGCCAAGCGCGAAATAGTTTCCGGTTTCCTTGAGCCGCTATCAAGGAAAATGGGTCCGACCATAAGAGCATGGATTAACTACCTTATAGAGAACAAGTGGCAGGGTAACTCACTAATGCTCAGAACAGATGAAGCAATGGAGCAGATACTAGAGGTCGAAAAGTCTCGCTACCGTGAAACACAGGATATCTTCGAGAAGCATTACAAATACAGGTGAGATCCATGGAGCAATGGGTAAGAGTATGCGACGATAAGTCCCTTGGAAGCGGCGAGATGAAGGAGTTCGATCACGGCGATAAGAAGATCATGGTGGTGAGAGTGGCAGGAAAGGTGTATGCCACAGATAGAATATGCACGCATGCTTTTGCAGAACTTACAAATGGCATGATGAACGAGGACGAGCACACGGTCACCTGTCCGTTGCACCTTTCGGCTTTCAAACTCGATGACGGCACGCCGCAGAATCCCCCGGCAGAAGTTCCGCTTAAAACTTACAAGGTTAAAATACAGGATATGGGAATTTATATTAACATCGGTTAAGCATATGCTGCAAAAAGGTATTCTAGACGTTGAGAAAATAAGGCAGGATTTCCCTATACTCCAGCGTAAGGTAATGGGAGGTAAGCCGCTAGTCTATCTCGACAATGCAGCAACGACTCAAAAGCCTCTTGCAGTTATAAACGCCATTACAGACTATTACACAAACTATAACTCCAACATTCATCGTGCCGTCCATCAAATGGCAGAAGAGGCTACAATTGCGTACGAGGATACCAGAAGAAAGATTGCCAGATTCATTAATGCAAAGTCGACCGATGAGATAATATTTACACGCAATACCACAGAGGCGATAAACCTTATCGCATATTCTTGGGGAAGAATGAACCTAAAAAAGGACGACAAGGTCGTTATTACTGAAATTGAGCACCACTCCAACATTGTGCCTTGGCAGATACTTACACAGGAAAAGGGCGCCAGGTTGGAATATGTTGGCGTAGACGACAATGGATACCTTAAGATGGACGAGTACAGGAAATACCTTGACTCAAACAAGGTGAAACTTGTTTCCATATCACAGATGTCAAATGTACTTGGAACAATAGCACCAGTAGACGAGATAATCAAGTCATCTCACGAAAAAGGCATACCCGTGCTAATAGATGGCGCACAGTCGGTTCCGCATATGCCAGTTGATGTGCAAAAGATGGAATGCGACTTTATGGCGTTTTCAGCCCACAAGATGCTTGGTCCGACTGGAGTAGGCGTTCTCTATGTAAAGCGCGACATCCTAGAAAAGATGCCGCCATTCATTGGCGGCGGCGATATGATAAAGGAGGTCCACAAGTATGAGACGCGCTATAATGATCTGCCGTACAAGTTTGAAGGCGGTACGCCCAATATAGCAGATGTCATTGGCTTTGGATCAGCAATTGACTACCTGGACAACATTGGCATGGACAAGGTGCGGGAGCATGAAATCGACATTACAAAATACGCGCTCAACCGCGTGGCGGACATAAAGGGAGTGACACTTTACGGACCAGCAAACGCGAAAGATAGAGGTGGCGTAGTTTCGTTTAACATAGGAGACATACACCCACACGACCTTGCGACTATAATGAACGATCATGGTGTCGCTATAAGGTCGGGTCACCACTGTGCACAGGTTCTGATGGAAAGGCTCGATGTAGCCGCAACGTCAAGAGCAAGCTTTTATATCTACAATACGAAAGAAGAGGTCGACAAGTTCATTGAAGCACTTGACGAGGCAAGGAGGCTATTCAAAATATGAGTGACGATATTTATCGAGAGATAATACTCGATCACTATAGGAATCCGCGCAACAAAGGCAAGATAACTGAAGCAGATGTGAGCATTCATGACTCTAACCCACTATGCGGAGACGAAATTGACATCCATTTGAAGATGGATGGTGACAAGATAAAAGATATCAAATTTGAAGGGCGGGGCTGCGCAATCAGTCAGGCAAGCGCATCCATGCTGACTGAAATGGTCATGAATAAACCGCTGACGTCTATCAAGGACCTTACAAAGGATGATATCCTTGAAAATATTGGTCTCATGAATCTAGGACCAGCGAGAATCAAATGCGCACTTTTGTCGCTCAAAGTGTTAAAGCTGGGGATGATCAAGTACTATTCCGACAGGGATCCAGACTCTGCAAAGAAGCTGCAGGAAGACAGCCGGACGCTTTGATATGTCGGCTCCAAAGGTGAGCAGACAGGACATACGCGCTGTTATTTCGGACAACTTTAATGGCACGGACATGAGGTTCTCGAATGATGAAATTCTCGAACACTTGAACAGCACAGAGAAATACAAGATTATGAACCTTGATGTGCTTGACTTTGAAGATGTCTTGTTAGAAATGGAGCAGACGGGCTTTCTGCGTCCTATTGCACAGAACTTCAACACGCGCTATTATAAGATAATGACGGATCTTAAAGAAAAGACCTGCAAAGATTGTAGTACAAAGTCATGGTTTGCTGAAGCAGAGGAACCGAAGCAGTGTCCACGGTGCAGTTCTGCAAACCTTGCCTAGAGGCCAACGCTTTCAATCAGGGTTATCAGTTCATCATACTGCTCAACGAACTTTTTGCCCTTTGCGGTAATCGTCAGCAACCCGTCTGGCAGGCGTTGTATCATGCCCTTTCCCTCCATATCTTCAAAGTGGCAAACCATCTTGTCATATGAAAGCCGAGAGTAGTGCTGTATGCGAGTTGGCCTCGCGTCGCCATTGCGGAAAGTGTCCTCCTCTATTGCACAAAGTATATCATAGTATAGCTGTAGCCGGTGTCTCTTCTCATGCCTCAATTTCCAGATCCCTCCTCCTAGCAGCAGCCATCTTGATTGCGTGATGCATGGCGTAGACAAGCAGCACAAGGCCAGCCACTCTGGCAACAAGCGAGCCTGCAAACGCAATGGAGCTATTGTCAAAGTATGTCAGAATAAGCGAATACTGCTCCAATGCAAGAAGTCCAAACGCGGCTGGTGCGTACAATAGCCGGGTATTGCCAGTCTTGACAAGTGATACTACGGTGCTCTTGAATATGTATCCGAGTACAGCTATATTAAAGACTGCCATGACGAAGCTGAGGTCTGCTAGGCGCGGGTAGTTAAAGTAGGGCGCCGAGACAAACGCAGATGATGGGACTATGAAAGAGGCTGTGACCATGAGCACAGGCAGCACTGCTACCAGCAGATGTTTGGGCTCATAGCGAGTAACATTCTGCGTGTCATCTCTGCTCACACGGTTCTTGAAGTGGTAAGATAATGCCACTAGTGTAATACCTTCTGCCTGCAAGATTATCTGGATCCAGAAAAAGGCAGGATACATCAGCACATCGCCGGCATAGGCCCATCCCACAAATTGTAGGAAATAAGATAGCCCAAGGAAAGCAAATCCTGTTGGAAACCCTAGGAGGTATCCAAACCCCGAAAATGAATAGGATTTGAAGAAATACCGGGAAATCAGAAAGGAAGTCGAGACTGAAGCGACCATCACTACGAGAACGGCTATAGAAGCAACACTAGGATCCATTAGGAGAAACGGGTTCAGGATGTTAGGGTTTTGCAGCTCCGGCATCTTTGCTACAAGAATATAATCGTCGAACCTGCACAATAAGCTTGCTCCCTTTAAGGGAGTCCTACATGCGAATCCATCAGATGAGCAAGTGATAATATCACTAGTCCAGAATAAAGAATTATGATAAGAAGTCTGCACAGGCTTGCAGCAATAGTTGTAGGAATCGTTCTAGCGGCTGGGTGGCTAGGCGAAAGTCTTGCCTATGGCTCCCAGTTAGAAGCCTTTCTTATCCCAGAATACCAGAAGGGCTATGCCAAATTTATGGGTCTAAAGTTCATTCAGATAAAATACCCACCGGGCAGTCCTGTAGCAGATAGGTTTGATGGCGTTAACGAGCGCATAGAGTTCACTGTGCCACTTCAACCAACTCAGATGGAGAAGGTAAACAAGGCACTATTGAAAAGTAAAAGTCCCATGCAGCTTGCAGACGCAAACGTCACATACGCTGGGACTATTAGAGGATCACATGACACGCTCACTTTGACGTACCGGATTGAGCTTGACTCACATGTATCAGGATATGTGCTAAGTCAGGCTTCCAATGATACGGCGGAAGCTATCCTCGTAGATTCGAATTGGAGAGGGTTCGTTGTGGATGGATTAGTGATGGTAAATACGGATAGCCACGGAGAGGTGAACGTTAACGAACCGGTAGGCTTGCTCCAGGCAATATTTCCAGACATTGCACAGAAGCTCATGAATTCTAACGCCGAGACCGCAGCCATAATGACACAGCCGATACTCGACTTTAGAGATATCGGCATGGTGGCCCTTGAGAGGTGGCACCTGCTCTTTGACCCAACATTCAGCCAAGAAAGTGCCAAGGATATCATAAAAGACACAGACATAGGCATGGCAAAGGTGCTTTCAGTATACTCACTCGGCGAATGCAGCATCAGAGAAGGGTGTCCCGATCCAAGGGAGGCAGACTCGATTGCAACTATCGATGGTTCTACCCTGAATGTGCATATTTCAACACCTCAGCCAAACGCAAAGATAGAGATAGCAGGGTACACCACTATTGAGAGAGGGCCTGAAGGGGACAACCTTGAGATAATCGGTGTCAACCTTGACAACCCCGGCCCAGGTGGTCCACCAATGTTCACGATGCAGGTACTACTGGCACTTGTAGTCATGATGGGTGCTATAGCGGTCATAGTGCTTTTCAAGGCAAGGAAGTAGGAAAACAATTAAACGCCAACCTGCCGTGCATCCCTGCGATTGCAGAAACCAAGCCCGCCGTGGCTGTTCCATGTACGCACGATCAAGTTCGTGCTGTTCGTAGCAGCGTTTGCAGTTTTTAGCGCAATAGTAGCGTCTGGTGCAACTGCTGTCATAGACGACCCTGTCAACGAGTATGCGTACTCAATACAAGGCAATCCGATCCTAGATGGTCTAATGATAGGTATAACGACGACAGGCGATGTGGGTACACTCTTTTTATTTGCGGTAATAATTACAATAATCAGGCGCACGCGCAAGGTCGGTATGATATTCCTCATAGCAATTGTAGTCCTTGCGATTGTGACTATGTACATGAAGCCATTTCTTGGAAGGCCAGTTCCGCCGTACGCTTTTGTCCCAGGGATTGAGCTGCCAGAGAACTTTAACATTGAGACGGACAGCCTGGCACCCTTTGCAGCAGGATTTTCCTACCCGTCAGGGCACGCCTCCCGCGCTACTGCCCTTGCTTTCATCGTTGGTTATCTACTCTACAGGAAGGCGGGTTGGGCAGGTTATGCGATCTGGACCTTTCCAGTGATTATAGGCATTTCACGCGTGTATGTACAGCAACATTACCCCATGGACCTTATCGGAGGGTTTTTGATAGGAGTGATCATTTCAGTCATCCTTAGTAGTACTATGAATATACAGCAGCCATTCCAGCTTTCGCGGTTCAAGGACAAAGAAAACCAGCAGGAAGTATAGTACAGAACTCATCATCTCCAGTGGAAAATGCAATTATTAGTCCGTCGATATGCGAACTGGAGCGCTTTTGCATTGTGTGACAGAAATCAGCCTGCTAGCTTGACAAATTATTATGTTTGATCGCATATTTGAACATCTCTGCATAATCTGACCCTGACCCCCTTACCACACAGCATAGAGGATTTCAGTTTATACAATGCCTACTGGACCTTCCGCTCAAATCCGTCAAAAATCTTGCTACTTGCAAGGATCCAGCCGTAATGCAATTCATCATGAACATACCGCAGATCCCTGATAATAGGCACTATGTCGCGCTTGCGCAGAGTCAGAATGAATTCGCCTTGCAACGTTATGCCGAGTTTTTTGGCCCGGCTAGCCGATTTTTCATTTCTGGGCAAGAGTATGCGAAAGCTGAATTCTTCGGGACTCTTTTGATAAGCATCAGCCATTCTATCTGCCGCAAGCCTAATTTCAGCAATTTCTTTCAGATCAAAGGTCTCCTGTACTGGAAAGCTTGCATACTGCGATGTCATTATTTGTACCGGGCAAAAGCTTCTTGCAACATGCCGTGTAGATGCCTGCTCCAGTCCGAGAACCCTTCAGGAGTCTCGGGATAGTCAAAATAGTGCTCTGTCAGCTTCTTATTAATTTCAGCGCAATAACGCAGGTCATCTGCCAGTTTCTTGTTCATGGCACCCCTTATCATCATGCCCAATTTGTCAACAGTGCTGAATTCAGGGTGCTCACCCTTTGTTATCTTGTCTATATCCATCTTTGAGAGAAAGTGCTTCATACCATAGTTTATCTGGTCGTTTGTCAACCCTTGCAGCATGCGTCTAAATACTTCAAGCCCAGCTGTCTTGTAGCCATAATCATTGATGAAGTGTTTGTTGTACTTCCATAGCGACTTTTCGGACGTATCATTTGACTGTATAGATTCCACTGCATCCTTCCCTGCTATTGTCGCTGCAATAATTGCAGGACCAATGCCGCCGGCGTCAAGGGGCTTTGGCATCCATGCCGAATCTCCAACCAGCATGTAACCGTTTGCCACCATGCAGTCATTCTGGCGCCTGACAGAGACCTGCCAAGTGCCCCAAGCGTTACCGTCGTCCATCGTGCCGTTTGCAAGGGTGGGGTTCTTAATAACAGTGTTGAATTTCACATACTCGTTTATAAGAGTGGTCAGGTTTGGATGGACGCCCATCTCTTTGTTGCGAATATCAAAAGCCTTTTGCTGGACACCAAGGCCTATGTTAACCTTGTTTTTGCCCTTAGGAAATACCCAACCATAGCCTCCCGGAGCCAGTTTTTGATCCAGATGTATGATGCAGTAGTCGGGGTCAAAAAAGGTGAGATCTTCGTGATCCTGCTCAAAGTTGTAGATATAACGACCGGTAGCCTCCAAGTCGTCGCGGTCTATCCTTCGTTCAATATGTGAACTTATTGGAAGATTCGTGCGTAAAACAGAAGTTACCCCGGCGCAATCTACCACCAGTTTCGCGGTCTTCGTAAACACCGTTTTATTCTCAAGGTCGTCTCCTTGAACGCCAATGACGGCGCCATTTTCGATGACAAGTGAACGGAGTGCCACGCGCTCCCTGAACTCTATTCCCGCCTTTTTGCAATCTGCAAGCTGGCGCTGCGGAAGCATCTTGCGATTCAAGATATATCCTTCTCCATCAAACGACACCTTTGTTTCGTGGTCAGGCGAGAACGCGACCACACCCTTGACAGGATGCTCTATCTCGGGATGGCCCCAGTTGATATGTATGCGGTCTGCCATATAGTCAACGGTATTCTTGCCTACTGCGTCGCCGCAGACCCAGCCTGTGACGGTCTTCATTCCTTGTTGAGGAAACATATTCCTATCTATCACAAGTATCCTCAGATTCTGATTAGAGTAATACGCAGCCGACGTTGCGACTATCATGCCAGCGAGACCACCGCCTGCGATAATAATATCATAATCACGCTGTTCAGACATGTACCTGTTAAGGGCAGCAGAGCCAAAACGCTATTTAAAGTGTTGGCAGAATCTTTGAAGGATGAAGCCGTTTATTTTCTTTGACCTCGGTCAGACGCTTGTCTCAGAGTGGGAGTTTATAGATCACTTTGAACACAAATTCCTCGAGGTCCTCAACGGCTATGGTGCGCGAATAGACATGAGAAACTACCGCGCAATAAGAGATAGCATTATCCGAGACCGCAAAATAGGCCACGGTAGTGTCAAGAATCTTGCGACGGAGGTGTGCAAGGCTGTCCTACCTTCCGGCTATGATGAGCCAGTCGTGCGCAGGATGGATCCAGCGGTAAAGGAAGGCAGGAAGACCCTCTTCCGCTTTACAGAGGACGCAGAACCTGTATTAAAAAAATTGTCGCAAAAGTGCGAGCTCGGAATTATCGCAAATCAGTCTGAGGATATCATTGCGTTGTTG
>CAZPIL010000039.1:0-9206 GCA_964586705.1 uncultured Nitrososphaera sp.
TGCAATCTTACAGACCATAGTGACAAACACCTCACCTTATGACGTAACCTTGGTAGAGACAACGCAGGGCTATATCGTAAACGAGGCTAGCTTTAGCATCGCCCCTGACAGCATAGTTACACTTGCAGGCGGCCAGACCCAGATGACTTGGAACAACGTCGCGCAGCACGTGGGCAACAATGACAACAGGCTCAGCGGCGACGAGACCTTTGTAGTCACATTTGATGCAAGCTCGTCTCTTGCAGGAAACAACCTGCCGGTAAATGACCTTGCAGAGTCAAGCGTAGACTATACAAACCCTGACGACTCTAGCGCAAGCGTTGCAGTCCCACAGGCATTCATCAACGTGCACGGACCACCGGTGGCAGTAGACGACTTTGCAAGCACACTTGAAGACACACCTGTCACGATAGACGTCCTTGCAAATGACTCTCACCCCAACGGTGACACGCTGACAGTCGTATCTGTGACTCCGGCAGCGCAGGGAGATGTGGTGATAAACGCTGACAACACTGTAACATACACACCAAGCCCAGCTATCTTTGACGACAGCGACACCTTTACCTACACCATCGAGGACAGCAAGGGCCTGACTGACACTGCTACTGTAACAGTAGATGTCGCCGGTCTGCCAAGCACTCCGGGCAAGGTCACTGGTGGACAGATAAACCTAGGCGATGACGCCAACGCAGGCTTTAACGTCCAGTCAAGCGATGGCACAGAATTCAAGGGACAGCTCCAGTTCAACGACAGGCTTGAAGACATCAAGCTCCACAGCGAGTCAATGACTGCACTTGCAGTAGACCCATCAGAAACAACTGCAACCTTCAAGGGAACAGCCAAGGTCAACGGTGAGTCTGGCTTTACCTTCAAGGTAATAGTCGAAGACAACGGCGAGCCTGGAACAGACGACTCGTTTCTGATCGTCATCAAGGACTCGACTGACACAACCGTCTACCTAAAGGGCACAACCCTTAGCGGCGGAAACATACAGATCCACTGAGCTGGGTCTACCCTTCTCTTCTTTCTTCTTTCTTTCTTTCATTCAATCTGGCATGCCCTTTAATCGCCGGTATTTTTTCAGAATCCTGTCTCTTGCCTGCTCTGTCTCGCTCTTGTCAAATTCGACCTTGCTGACGCGGCCGTCATCTTTTAAATACACGCGCACCTTCGAGCCGGCTTTAATCCCTGCCACTATCTCTTTTGGGACGTCAAACTTTCTGCTGCTGTTATCGTCGTCTTCCTCATCAGAATAGATTACAGCAAAACCGCCTTCGAAGCGGTCTAGGCTGGCCTTGATGACTTCCATATTCCGCTCCTTGTTGTGGTGATGACTATAATCGACGTCAAGGTGATACCCGTAATGATCATCAACACAGCTGCCTCAAACTCGGGCACAACCACCGTTCTGCCGCTTGCCAGAGTCTCTATCAAATATTCTTCTGTTCCTGTACTGGTAAGCACCATAGAGCCGTCAATGTCTGTGCGGAAAATATGCTCTACTCCGCTTGACTCTATCCTGTCAAGGGCATCTTGATGCGGATGGCCGTAGGGGTTGCCAGCTCCGGCGTACACAACTACCACTTCTGGAGTCGCGGCGTTCAGGTAGGGTAGCATGCTCGAACCTCCGCTTCCGTGGTGAGAGGCCAGCATAACGTCCACGTCGATATCCCCTTCTGCCAGCACTGATTCAGCCTCCTGTTCTATGTCCCCTGGAAAAATGGCAGTAAATTCTCCGTATGTCAGTTTGATGACAACAGAATTGTTGTTAAACTCCTGCGCGTTGTGCGCTCCTTCTGGCAGCGATGCAGGCGGGTTCAAAACCTCAAAGCTGACACTTGCGTCCAAGTTAATGATATCACCGTCGCGTAATGTTGCCAGGGGTATTTGATGCAAGTCAATTGCGTTTAGAAAATCCTCAAAGGTCCTAGTAGTGTGTATCTGGCCCGAGTCATAGACTGTGCCAACTGGAATCTCGTTCATCACCCCAATCAGCCCGCCTATGTGGTCGGCGTGGGGATGCGTGGCCACCATGATGTCCAGCTGCGATATGCCGTGCTCTTCAAGTGTGTCAAGCACTGTCTGTGATTGGTTGCGCTCCCCGCCGTCAATTAGCATGGCCCTGCCGTTTGGAAGGACTATTAGCGTAGAATCTCCCTGTCCCACGTCAATGAACACAATCTTTAACTCATTTCCAGTCTGGGCGTAAGAGCTTTGAATACCCGTTGAAAGCAAGATAATAAGAGCAGCTAACGGCAAGAAGGCCAGCTTCATCTTCATTCGAGGAGAGAGATCTATCTAATATGCTCTTTGGAAGGGTATGCTTACATTTGAAACCATTCTGCACATCAGCCATATTTGCAGATTACTCTCAATAGTGCAGGAAGATAAATTTTCTATTTCTTTTATCCGTACATGTGAAAAGAGACGGTGTGCGGTACTATTATTGTCATCATGTCAAAGGGAGGTTACGGCGACTCTCCTCACCTGAAAGGGGTTGCCATATCCATATTGGTTATGGGGATATCGCTGACTGTGATCCTCTTGACGTATGTCTGGTTTGGTCATATAGGGCCAGACTTTTCTAACTCTGTTATGGAGGCGCAACAAGACGCCCTAGTTGACCGGTTCGACTTGCCTCCAAGAGAAAGGGTATCACCGGAGCTACTTGAAACTCCTCCTTCACTGAGAAACACCACTGATGCTACTGCTACTCAGCTGCAAGAAGATACAGCAGCATCCCAGAATGCAACCGGTAGTAGTGATGGTGGTGGTGGAGAGTCTGCCCAACTACAAGAAGATACAGCAGAAACAGCAATACCCCAAAATGAAACTCGTGCAGAGTAGAGAAGTATGAAAGATCTCAATTCGGTCAAAACATGGAAATGAGTTCTAGCTAGAAATAATCTAGGTCACACCATGAAAGATCTGAAAAAGGAATAAGAAAGAAGTACTCTGTCTCCAGTTCGAGCATCACCTTGCGCAAGTGCGTGCAATGGTTTTCGATCTTCGGGTTGCCCAGAATAAAAAAGTGATCCTATACAAAATACAGCCATTTTGAATTCTGCTGCAATGTTTGGTCGTAATCCCGTGCAGAATAACCACTATAATGCATTAAAGAGCTAATTGCGGTTTAATAAAAGATAACATCATATCATATCAGTCCTGCTAGTGCCAGAAAAAATCACGCGACGCGAATTTCTCAGGATAATGGGCGCGGCCGCTGTGGGTCTGGCCCTTGTCGGTATTGGCAGGTCAGCCCTTATTGGTGGATCCGACAAGGCAGGAATGGTCAAGCAAGCATCAGCGCAGCAATACGGCTCGTGGCAGCTGGGAGGCACAACCCATGCGACACCTATCCATGCTGCAATGCTTCATAACGGCAAGGTTCTGTATGCAGCCGGATCCGGATTCTACGCAGAAAATGAGCTGGGACCGTTCCAGCAGGGTGTCTACGATCCTGCAACGGATACCGACAGCCCGCTACCCACCATAGATGAGGACATGTTCTGTGTCGGCCACAACCAGCTCCCAGACGGAAACATCTTATTCACAGGAGGCACGCTCACCTACAACAGCCGTTCTCCAAACGGCAAGTGGCTTGGACTGAATGCCGCATGGGTATTTGATGTCGCATCAAACAACCTCCGTCGCATAGAATCGATAAAGCATGGAAGATGGTATCCAACGCACGTAACGCTTGCAGATGGGAAGGTGCTTGTAGTGGGAGGCTGGGACGAATATGGCGTGCAAAACAGGCTTGCAGAGCTATTCGATCCTTCTACTGAAAAGTTTAGCATATGGTATGATCCGCAATCGACCGAGAGCTGGTGCGCAGGCCAGGGCCAGGATCCTGCCATCATGCCGGGAGCCGGCGAGACCTGCTACGGACCCGGGGTTGCCCCAAACGTCCTCCTTTATCCCCGCATGCACCTCATGCCCGAAGGCCTCGTCGCCGTTTGCGGCCAGTCAAAGACCATGAGGACGTTTAATCCGGCTACAGGAGTGTGGAAGTTTGCAGGAAACATGCTGTTTGGCAGCGCAAGGGGCTACGGCAGTTCGGTCCTGCTTCCCCTGCAAAACACCACGCAGGAAAAAGGGAGTATCCTGATTTTTGGAGGTACTGCTACAGCCGACGACTATGCCACTACCAGCGCGGAGATACTGACTCCAAGCGGCACATCTCTTTCATCTAGGTGGACAACTGCTTCAAACTTTGGCAGAAAGCATCCAATCCCAGTGATAATGCCTGACGGCAAGATCCTTGTGATTGGCGGCACGGCCTTTCAGAACCTTTCCTCAACCAAGATAATGGAGGCTGAGCTATTTGATCCCGTGACTGAAACGTGGGAGACATTACCTGCGATGACTGTCCCAAGGCAGTATCATTCGTCTGCTATCCTCCTTCCGGATGGACGAGTGTGGACCGGAGGGACCACCTATTCTTTGACATCTAGAGAGCTCCGGGTAGAGTATTTTGTTCCGCATTATTACAATTCGTCGTCGCGTCCTACTATTTCAGGAGATCCGCTCGTTGGAAATTACGGACAGACAATCACCATTCCCACGCCGGATGCTCCGGATATCGATGCCGCATCGCTTGTCATGCTCAGCACAGAAACCCATGCAGGAAACATGGATCAAAGGCTGGTCTGGCTCCAGATCCAAAACAAGAGCGCAACCGAAGTGGTTGTCTCTGCCCCGATAAACGGCAACATCGCCCCTCCCTGCTATTATTTCCTGCACGTTCTAAAAGCAGGAATCCCCTCGGTGGGCGCCATAGTCAAGATACCCGGAGACTACTCTCCGCCGGCTGACACTACCCTCCCTGCCGTCGCCATAGTCTCACCTGCAGCCGACGAGGTCCTTACCGGTCCTGCGCCAGGCTTTGCAGTCGAAGTCACTGGAACCGCATCAGATCCTGAAAGCGGCCTCCAAGTCGTTGAGGTTAGCGTCGATGGCGAAGAATTTGCCCCTGCAACCGGCACGGATACATGGTCATTTACCACCGAAACTCTCACCGGCGGCGCCCACACTATAACTGCAAGGGCAAGGGATCACGCGGGGAACACCCAGGAAACTACCATCAACTTTACGGTAGAAGTTACTCTGGGAGGCACCTTTGTCAACATCTATTCGGTTCCGGGCACAAACAGCTACGGCAACATAATGACTGGTGGACCCGTGGGAATCGGAGAAACTCTGACCTCCGCATCTTCACTGATTGATAGTGCCATAAAGCGGATGGCAGTCATATTGAAAAAGTCCGGCAGCCCCACCGGTTCTATTTACTTCAGGATAAGAAACTCGAGCGGTACAATCGTCAAAGAGCTTGGGACAATCGATGCATCGACCCTGACCAGTGCAGACCAGCGCTTTGAGGTTACCGCGTCTTCTGCCTATATCCTCAAGGCCAATGACAAGGTACTAGTCGAGTGGGATGGAACCGGCTCAAACTCTGACGTCGTGCATGTGAAGAGACACGGCACAGATGCATTTGACGGCACCAACACATACTTTGTAGCAAGAAACTCGAGCGGGACATATTCTAGCAGCAGCGGCAGAGACCTGGCAGGGGACTGGTACTACGAGAGTTCCGAGCCGGCCGATACAACGCTTCCTTCTGTGGATATAGTTTCTCCTACCGAAGGCCAGACGCTTACAGGGACGTCGCCGGGAATCGCAGTCGGGGTTACAGGAACAGCGTCAGATTCAGAGAGCGGCCTGCAGGTAGTCGAGGTAAGCGTAGATTCAGGGCCATTCTCTCCTGCAACAGGTACAGACTCGTGGTCATTTACCACCGAAACTCTCACCGGCGGAGCTCATACCATAACTGCAAGGGCAAAGGACAATGCGGGAAACATCCAAGAAGCCATGATAAACATAACCATCGAGCTTGAGGGAACTGGCCAGTTCATCAGCATCTACTCGGTGACTGGCGACAACAGCTATGGCAGCATGTCGTCGACTGGCAGCTCTAGCGATGTCACAGGCATTGGAGAAACTCTGACCTCTTCGTCGTCGCTGATAGGATCGTACATCAAAAGGATCGCAGCAGTTCTCAAGAAAGCCGGCAGCCCGACGGGAACGGTTTACTTCAGGATAAGAAACTCGAGCGGTACAATCGTCAAAGAGCTTGGCACAGTCGACGCGTCGTCGCTGACGCCTTCTGACCAGGTGTTTGAAGTCACTGCATCCTCTGCGCACACGCTACAGGCAAACGATAAGGTGCTGATAGAATGGGACGGAACGGGTTCCAGCGCGGACGTGGTGCATGTCAAGCGGAAGGGAAGCGATGCCTTTGACGGTACCAACACGTACTTTGTGGCAAGAAAAGCGGGTGGTACGTACAGCGGCAGCTCTACCAGAGACCTGGCAGGGGACTGGTACTATGAAGGTTGAAAATATGGAAAACTGATGCTATGGGAGAT
Organism: uncultured Nitrososphaera sp.; assembly: GCA_964586705.1. GTDB lineage: Archaea > Thermoproteota > Nitrososphaeria > Nitrososphaerales > Nitrososphaeraceae > Nitrososphaera. The sequence goes on from CAZPIL010000039.1 coordinate 6,432, forward strand.
GCAGCTGGTCCTGTCGCATGTTTCCCGCCTTGCATTATTCATTGTCTTGATCGTTCTTTGCCTATGCCGCCAAGGTAAGGCTCAGGATTAACCACATCTGATGCTGCTATGTTTTTTCTATTATCATGATTATCGCGTGCTTATCACCATGGACTCGCTAGAAAAACAAGTGGTAGTAGCCATAGTCTGCCTCCGCGCTCTCAGAACACACACCCATAGACAGATACGCATACACACATGTACTGTCTCGACCTTTGCATAATAGTCAAGTCTATGACTTTATTATAGGAAATCTACTCGCCAAGAAACTGATTTATTAAATGATCACGATGAAACAGTCGATTATACTCACATATGGTAACTGTAAAGCAAAACGACAAGGAGCGGGAAGAGAATAAGAAAAAGAAAAGATGGACGGTAGTGCACGGCACAACGACAACCATAGGCCAAGAAATGCAAAATGGCAACCTTCTAGAAAAGGGGGGCCACAACATGCTTGTCTACAATGACTTGGACCAACTGAGTTATCTGTTCGCCAATTATGCAAAGACATTCTTGCCCAAGAATGAAATCATACTTTTTGCAACACAGTACGTAGCCATAGATGATATCAAGCATTCCCTTGGAAATAACGGGGTTGATGTTCCAAGGCATCTGGCAGATGGCACCCTCTTTATCATTGACGCACAGGAGGGATACCACGGTGCAGATAAACTTGGCATTTTCAAACTAGCCACGACTCTTGTTTCACGTGCAAAAAAGGAGAAGAGAAACGGTTTTACTTGTATGGCAGACATGGGATCGTTCATCTCATTTCATGAGATTGATGACCTTGTAGAGTATGAATTATTCTATCCAACAAGATTTGATGACGACCTTGTGAAGACTGTCTGCTGCTACAATAAAAAAGACTTTGAGGAATTAGACAAGGAGCAGCAGGATATACTGATCTATCACCACTTTAAGAGTATCTTTGCGCATGGCAAGGTAGACCTGCAGGCTAAATAGAGGATAGATCTTTTTTTATCCTTGGTTCTTGTAACGATAGACATCTTGACGGATCGTGATATGAATAAAACTCAAAGTAATAATGGTCGCCGAATCAAGACCAAAGTGACCACCTTTCGAATGCCAGAAGACAGAATCAAGTCCCTGCAAGATGAGGCAAGGGAAAAGCGACTTAATACAAATGCTCTTGTCAACAGGATTGTCGAGACTTACATCGATTACCACAAGCCTGCGTCGCAGGCCAATATGATGTATTTGCCAAAGAACGTCATCAGAATAATGCTAGAAGACGTTCCAGAACAGACTCTTGACAAGGCTGCAAAGGCACTCAATTCTGAAATTGGCGATTTTGCTTATCTGAGGGGGGATAGATACGGTGACAATCTCGTGTTTAATGCATTAATGACTTGGTTGAGTGAATCGCAATTTTATGTAACAGATTCTTTTGACGGTAATCGACGAATAATTACTGTCAACCATAACATGGGGCTGACCATATCCAAGTTTCTGTCCCAATGCCTTCAGAATATCCTGCAGGAAGGTGATGGTAAAAGACTGACTGCACAAGCTACGGACAATTCACTAATTTTCACAATTGAAGAAGCAACTGCAAGGTTATAATTCAATTCTGGCAAGGAAGAAGGCCCTCGACGGCTTTTCAACCTTCCTTATGGTGGATGCCGAGCTTGGAAGGGAGCAAATACTGCTCCTGCCGACTGCAAGTAATGTATGGTACAACACAACACTTCAGAGAAGTACCGGCAAGGAGACTACCGGTCAAAGACCGGTGGACGAATTGCCTTGAATAATTATGAATACCACACCTATGGTTGATGAGGACGGCTATTATGCCGTCTGATATAGGAGTATGAGGTTGCCTGATCACGGCGTAAAACTCCGAGGCAAAAGTGGTCAAGCTGCTGATGAACTGACAGCACAGCAACAACAGGCTGACGGAGCGAGCGCGTGCGCGATCTCAGATTTCTGTCAGAGATGCTGCAGTACAAGGCCAAGCTTGTGATAGATGTCGAGCCATCATACACGAGTATAGAGTGCTCCCGATGTCATGAGATGGTTCCCAAGTCTCTGGCCATAAGGACTCATGTATGTCCTAGCTGTGGTATTGTTCTTGATAGAGACTACAACTCCGCAATAGTTGTCAAGCAACGCGGAAGAAGAGCGTTGCTGTGTTTATCGTCACTACCGCAGGAACTGCGGGAATTTACGCCTGTGGAGATTCCAAAGGGGTCGCAGAAGCAGGAAGGGGCTATTGGACTTGTCCAATAGTAGTTCACGAAAGAATATTACAGAGTTTGGGACAACACGCCTTTTTAGTTAAAAACCATCAACTAAATTCATCATGAAATATAGAAGCAGAACAGACATCGCTGCCGCGATTTTGGATATTGCAGTAGGAGGAGCAATAAAGACCAGAATAATGTACAGGGCTTTCCTTTCCTTTCCCCAGCTCAAAGAATACCTCCAGCTTCTCACAGATGCGGGTCTTTTGGAATATTCTAAAGAGGAAAAGCAATATCAAACCACTGAAAAGGGAATGAATTTTTTAAAAATGTACAACAATATAGGCAAGCTGATAAGCCCAAAAGAGAACAAGGTCACAACGCATGCGTAGCAAAAGCCTGATTATGTATTAATCAGGTAGCATATACCAAGCAAACACCCCTGAGGACCGTCCTAAAGTGATGTAGGGAAGGTTCTTCTACTTACCGAGTCCTTTTTTCGACATAAAACAAACGCGAGATTAAG
>CAZPIL010000040.1:0-9163 GCA_964586705.1 uncultured Nitrososphaera sp.
CAACGACCGCTCTGCCCCAAGTCGCAACTGTTCCAGGTCCGACCTCGCTTCCAGGAGCATTGAAAAGTTGCACGCGCTTGCCCTGTGGTGTCATGGGACCTGTCAGGGCTTCGGCCTTTGCGACCACCTTTCCGGGAATTTCTGCACGCCAATAGGCGAGGTCGTCTGCTGCTTCAAACTCGATTGGAACAAAACTCACGCCCTTGTTCTCTCTTACCAACTTTGCAAACTCGGCCATGAATCCACCCGCTTTGCCCGTAAAAATCGCTTCAAGGGCCTGTCGTTGCTTCTCGTCTCCGCGCTCATCAAAAAAGAATCCTATGTCTGCTTTTGTCTCGCCCGCCCAGATATTTCCCTTAAAGTACGATACAAACAATGCGTTTAAACCATCAAGCGAGGTTTCGCCATAATGTCCTTTCTTGATATGGTATGCCAGCACGCCTTCGCAGTCTCCGTAGGAGGGAGCTTGTGCAAATATGCACGGGCAGGGAATGTTGCACTTGCAGACATCGAACCAGTCTCCTGAAGCCTTCCAAGAGGGAATCTCTGTTGACATGCCATACAATGGTCGTCAGGTTACTTAAGCAAACAGCTGATATGTGATAATTGCTGAACTATCCGGTGTATTTTTGCAGAGTAAAATAGCACAAGGTCAAAGAGCAACGTCTGGGTCTATATCATCATTGGGCAGGTCGCCCAAGCCTCGCGCTTGCCTTGATCGCTGGTGTGCTTCCTCTGTGTTGCCGTGCTGTCGAGGGCGGCCTGCCTTAGTTCTAACCAGTATAAAGTTCAGCAGAAACTCGGCATAATCTTGAGGGGTAGACTGATCTGGATACATCCGGTGCGCATGAGGTAACTCCTGAAAAAATAATACAGCCTACCCTGATCTAGTATTCAGCAAAAGACGAATATCTGTCTAACTCTCACGGCGTGCGACACTTGGCGTGCAGCGCCGAGCAAGGTATCAGCAACCAATAGTACAATACTTTACGAATGCTTGGTGGGACTTTTGGTTCTGTGGAAATGTGTTGAATCTGCAAAGTTCCTGCAATCAGGACATCTCCATGCTATAGGTTCAGCACAATAAAGACAAAACTTGCTTGAAATCATGTTCTCTCCGCAACATCTGCAAAGCCTTTCGTGACATAGTCTGCTGATTCCTACCGCTGCCATTGGAACTTGCAGTTTGTTTTTCTATGATAATAGGGGTGTGCAATAAGAAAAGAAAGCAGGTTGTAAAATACCCTTAACACGCACAAGTCGTGCATTGAGACAAAACCTAACCTTTGAAATACTTCAAGGTTGCCCGTGTTTACGTTTGCCGTTAAATACCCCCCTCCAACCCATGCGCCATTGGCGCTCGAAAAGGCGCCAATAGGGTGTCCTGTCCTGTCCTGCAGTCCTTTGCCTGTATAGAAACACTGCGACGATGGTGGCAGCCAGAGCTCCTGCCATTCCAGTACCAAACTCTGGCACGACTTGGGTCCCTGTGATCTCAATTTCGTGTCTGCCTTTGCCGTACATGACATCTATAAGCTGAGTTGTGCCATTCCCGTCGCCAATAACTAGAAAGTCATCAGAAGCTTCCCCGTCGACATAGACCTGGTATGGGCCAACAAGCAGACGGTGGGCCGGGATCAACAGGTGACCTTCTGCCCGTCTCTGCTCCTCAACCGTAATAGAAATACTTCTGGATGCTTCATCAAGGACAATGTCTGATATTTGAGAAGATGTCGCGGCCGTCAACTTGACTTGACTGTTGACCGAGTCTACCTCTATGTCTTGACTAAAGATGTTGGTCGCACCCAGGATGACTTCCAGCGCGTTTCTAAAGTCGACAGGCTCGTCTATGATGATAGTTTCCAGCGCTCTCTCAAACTCCCCGACATGCCTGTCGTACGCCTGTTCGGAGGTTGCAGACAGGCTCACCGCAATGGATTTTGTCAGTGTGAAAATAACATAGGTTTCTGTCTTGCTGTATGTTTCGCCAGAGCATTCATGGACTGTGCGAAATACCCTGACGCCATTTATGGTGGCAAATTCATTGATAGGGCTTGTGCACTGATCATCTTCGTATATTACGACTCGATCAGAGTTGACCCCTATTTCAGATGTTATCAATTTTCTTGTGTCCGGTCTGTCTACTACAAGTACAGTCATGACAGTACCTGCAGCACTTAATGGGCTGACTATGGCATAAGTTTCGCTTATCGAATTGTTATTCCAGCCGTCGGGAAACTGCATTTCAAATCCTGCATTTGCTGCGCTGAATTGGCCGCCGGCTGCACTCTCTGTCTGAGCGTACACTGCAGCCGAGCTGCCAACTATGAATAGAAAGATTGCTAGGGCGGCTCCTCCAAGCATGGCCGACAGTGATACCGCCCGTAAAATCGTATTTAGGAATTCTGAAGATGCCTTCTAGTAGACTATAATAAATATGCCCGCGATGAGTTGGTCTTGTGAAGCAGGCAGCGACACACTTGAAGAATCTCTCCGGGGTATCGGGCAAGATACAGCGATTTGTTTCCAGTTACTTGCGATCAAGTGGCGCCAGCGGACTTGTAATAGGGTTGAGCGGCGGGCTAGATTCTGCAACCACGCTCCATCTGTGTTCAAATGCGGTAGGATCAAAGAAGGTTCTCGCCCTTGTCCTTCCAACAACTTCTACCCCGAGCGACGACATTTCAGATGCGGTAGGACATGCATCGAACCTCGGAGTAGAGTGCAGGGTGATACAGATCGACTCTTTGCTAAAGACCTGTGCCACTTTGCTGCCGGAAGCAGATGACAGGGTGAGGGGAAACCTGACTGCCCGCATGCGGATGAGCATTCTATACTACTTCGCAGCTTTGCAGAATTCACTTGTGGTAGGTACAAGCGACAAGAGTGAAATATGGATCGGCTATTTCACCAAGTTTGGCGATGGAGGTTCTGATCTCGCGCCTATTGCCTCTCTCTACAAGACACAGGTCAGAGAACTGGCAAAGTACATTGGCGTTCCAAGGAAAATTATCGAGAAGAAAAGCAGCCCGCGGCTGTGGCCTGACCAGCTTGCAGAAGAAGAGCTTGGCCTGAGCTACGATGCCATTGATTCTATCTTATACTACCTAGTAGATGGCAAGATGAAGCCAAAACAAATTGCAAGGAAACTATCTATCAATTTGGGTGACGTAAGGAAAGTAGAGTCTATGGTCGAGGCAAGTGCCCATAAGAGGAGTATGCCACCTGCCGCCCGAATACCCTAACGCAAGAAATTTCTGACTCGCAAGCAGATGAAATGGACAGCTTTAAATAAATTAATGAATCCTATAGAGCTAGATTTGGTAGCCGTTTTATGTTAGCTATATCTAATTATCCATAAAGCCAAGCCAAGGCGCAGGGAACCTAGCTCTCCTGAGCATCCCCCATACCCTGCGCCTCCCCATAATTCTAACAACCTGCTTCAGCCGCCGAGGGGAGGGGTAACAGGCTCGCCTATTTCATCCCAAGACAGGCTAAAGCCGTAAGGGTTTTCAAGCTCGCCAAGGTTATAATAATGAGACAGCTTTACTGAAGCCGATTGAAGCCATTATACCTGGCCATCGCTGCAGCCGCGGGAATAGCGGCAGTAGCGGCTCTTGTCTATTTTGTAGGCCTCCTGCAACCCTCAGGCACTGAATATTCACAGGGCAACTTTACGGTTCGTGTGCTTGAAGACAGCTCCCGCCGGTTCCTTGCCAGAGTCGAGAACAACGGTCCTGTAGTCAGCAGCGCAGGGGCGTTTGGAGTCAAAAAGGGCCTCAATGAAAACTGCGAGCCGCAGGGCATAGTTGTGGCTAACTTTGACGTGCGGAACCAGAGTGGCAATCCCGTTCCAAACCCTGACTCTATACCCGGAGATTCTAGCGTAACCCTTGACTCAAGAAGACCTGACCGGCCGGACCTGAGCGCCATCCCGACAGGTTCTGATTTTGAAACAACGGTCTATATCCTGAGATTTGAGCCCGGGACGATCCAGGCAGCGGATCTAATAGAAAGGATCCCCATTCAAGAAGCGCATGCATCAGAGCTTGAGCTATTTGAAAACTGCCTTGTAGAGCACGACATGGCATATCCTGTCCAGCTAAAGCTGATAAACCCTCAAAAAGGTACGCAGGCATTCATTACCGTAGCTGATTCTTCTGACCTGTACGAGACTGCCGTCACTGTTGGTCCGGATGCGCCAGAATTTTCGACTGTGTTCTGGCCAACTTCAAAGACCGACTGGCTTGCGGCCAACTTTACACAGCAGTCAGGACCTGCACCTCAATGGAATGAACAGAAGCAGCCGCTGGTTTCAGTACGAGTCGTGTCAGCCGGCGAGGTTGTCTCGTTTGAAGGAAATGTAGAACCTCAACTAGTCACAACATCACTCGACTTTTTAGAAGTGGCCAAGGGAAACCCGCTCCCGAGCTATCCAAAGTACTGGGAGGTTCGAGTTGACCTTGCAAACAGGACGCTGGGATGATGGATTGCATCGTTAAAGGAGACGACAAGGAGTTAATCAAGTTAAATATCGCAAATGCCAAGTAAGTGGGTGAAGAGTGTCCTTGGAGGGGTACTGGCAGTAGTCCTTGCGCTATCATTTGTGCCTGCCTATGCCTATGCCCAGAACGACTATGAGCTCTTGGGTTCTAGAACATATGCTGATAATGAAGGGAATTACCACATAGTAGGCGAGGTAAAGAACAACTCGACTAGGACCTGGCGCTTTGTAGGAGTCACAGTGCCGCTGCTCGATGATCAAGAGCGCGTCCTAGCAGCACCCACGGGAATATTGTTTGTCGAGTACCTGCGCCCCGGCGAATCAGGCGCGTTTCACATTATTTCTGCAAACGGCACAGGATTTGATGCTGCTGTTGCGTACGCTGTGCATTTAGACTATCTTGTAACCGATCAGCCAGAAGGAGCACTTGAGGTGAATCCGGCTGAAATCTCCCGTGGGTCCGGCGGAGGCGCTGTTCTGACAGGAGAGGTGGAGAACCGGGGCAACGTCACCGCAACGGAAGTACAGGTATCAGCTGCACTTTACGATGACGAGGGAAACCTTATTGATACGACAGTGGGATTTAGCGACGATATACCTGCAGGTGACAGTGTACCTTTTACGCTGATATCAGCTGTGCGAGATGCGGCAGACGTTGACCATATCTCATTTAACGCCCAGAGCAGGGAGTATGTCTTGGTGCCAGAGTTTCCGATGCAAGCGTTAGGCCTTGTGGCCGGCATTGGAGCTGCCATCGCGCTCGCACGAAGAAGGTACGGCTATCTCTCTATCTTTCGCCCATCTTCAATGTAACGTACGCCAAAGCAGTCAACGAGACAGGACTGCTTGCGCGAGCCTCTGACACATACATACGTGAATTTTAGCAAACTGGTCGCTCTTTGCGCTCCGCTCAGGGCATGGGACACACACGCATTCAAAACCGATGGACAGAACAGACCCTCTTTCACCTGGTATTCTATGTGAGCCCGTGAAAGCGCAATCTTCTGGAGGCTGGTAATACTAGAACTTTTTCATGGTGAATTATTACGTTCAATCCCAAAATCTAGCAATGCTTAATAACAATCCAACAGAGCAAATGCCATGCCAGATTTTGTTATCCGGGGAAAGGTAACCAACTCTTCCGGAAGCCCCGTAGCAGGGGTTTATGTCCAAGCAGTTGACAGTGACCAAGAACTATACGAGGATCACAACGATGACATCATCGGACTGGTCCAAACCAAAAGTGACGGCTCTTTTGAGATTCCCTTTGACAATAAAGACTTTCAAGACGGATGGCTGGAGGGCAATCCTGATCTTTATCTTGTAATTAGAAACCCGCTTGGTCAGACTGTCCACAAGACTGAGATCCGAAGGGGTGTCAAGTCCAGCGATACGTCCTCATTGACATTTAATATCATCATCAATTCACTTGAAAGGCAGGTCGAGCCGGACTCTGATCCGTATGACCAGAACAACAGCAGGGTGACTGCATCCTTTGCAAATATGGGCGATGTCATCGAGTTCCGAACAGAAGACATCGCAAGAAATCTGGCGCTGTTTGCAAGTTCGATTAACGCGTGGACCCGCTATACGCGCGAAGACGCATGGGACAGGATAGGCTATGATGGCCCGCAGGTTCCCCGGTACCCTTGGAAGCAAGAACACAGCCACAAACTTGCATGGGAGGAAGAGCAATGACTAACTACGTCTACGGTACAGAACCCTTTGAGAAGCGTGCCGAGAAATACAAGGTGGTGACATCAGACATCGTGCGCAACGTTGACGCGTGCGTTATAGGCTCGGGCGCAGCCGGCGCAATCCTGGCCACAAAGCTTGCAGAGGCAGGCAAGTCCGTCGTCCTGCTTGAGCGAGGCGGATACTATGACGGTGAGTCGATGAACCAGCGCGAGGCCGACATGCTTCCGCTTTTGTGGAAAAATGCTGCTGCAAACTTTACTGCAAACCTCCGGATTGCCATAGCACAGGGCGCGTGCTTGGGCGGCTCGACTGTCATAAACGATGCTGTTTGCTTTCGGATACCGCCACTTGTAATTGATCAGTGGAAGAAGCTGGGTGTATCAATAACACAGAAGGAATGGGACGAGGCCAACGACGAAGTGTCAAAGCGCATCCATGTTTCTGAGGTGACAGAAGACGAACTCAACATCAATGCAAAAAAGCTGCGGGAAGCCTGCACAAAGCTGACGATCGGAGACTTGCCCATAACTCGCCACGGCAAGAATCACCGCAACTGCGGCCCGTCTTTTACAAATCCCGAGCTGACAAGCTGCGTGAAATGCGGCTTTTGTCACATCGGCTGCCACTATGACACCAAGCAGAGCATGCTCGTGACGTACATCCACGACGCGCTTGTAAACCCAAACGTCAATTACACCGCATACTGCAACTGTCGGGTCGACAGGATAACCTGTGAAAATGGAACAGCAACCGGCATTGACGGTACGTTTATCAACTTTGAGAATAACGAGCTCTATAGATTACGTGTAAACGCAAAGGTGGTGATAGTCTCTGCCGGCGCGATCGCCTCTTCAAACCTACTGCAAAAGTCAAAGATAGGTGGAGAGAACGTTGGCAAGGGGTTGGCGCTGCATCCTGCGCCATTTGTAATGGGCGTCTTTGACGAGGAAATCTACAGCAACAGGGGCGTTCCGATGTCGTACACATGTCATGAATTTGGTGTTACAAATGGCGTAGAGAAGGGCGGCTTTTTGATAGAAAGCATCTTTCTTCCTGTCTTCCAAATGGCCCTTGCGATTCCCAGTTTTGCAAAGGATCACGAGAGGATGATGAAGAACTTTAACCGCCTATCCATGGCCGGCATCATGGCACGGGATGAGCCTACAGGCACTGTGACTATGTCTTACAGCGGCAGCCCGAGGGTAATCTACAACCTTTCGCCAAAGACGATTGATGACATGGCAAGGGGTATGGCTATTCTGGCCCGGATGTGGTTTGCAGTGGGAGCCAAGTCTCTGATAACTTCCCACAGAGACGTACCGGAGGTAAGGAACAAGTTTGACATTCCGGCGCTCAAGGACGCGGTGAGAAACAATCCTGACAGCCTGATGCTCGGATCGGCGCACCCGCAGGGAGGAAACAGGATGGGAGGGGATGAGAGCCAGTGCGTAGTCAACTCTGACTGCAAAGTACGTGGCTTTGAAAACCTCTACGTGTGCGACTCGAGTGTCTTCCCTACAGCACTTGGAGTGAACCCACAGCTGACTGTGATGGCGCTTGCTACCATAACTGCAAACAAGATAATCAAAAACTGGCGCGACAGCCCTGTTGCAATTTCACTTGGCAGTACCTGCAGCCTGTCACAGCCAAGGTTCTGCAGAACGGACTCGCTGTCAGACATGTTCACAGTGACAGAACACAATGCTGCATTATTTGCCGGGCTGGGAAATTCCCATGAAGAAAGAAAGGTGGGCCAAAACTGGATGTTCGATCCAACGACACTAAAGATATACAATGATCTGTACTGGAAGGGATTTTACGGCAGGGAAAACGACTTGATGACCATGGCCCTCAGATATTTTGGAGGATTCTACAAGAAATTTTGGCCGGTCGACCCTGCAACATTCAAGGGGATAACACATCCATTCGAGCCTCAGCTAGTCGACGCAAAAAGCATCGCAAAGGAAAAGTACGTTTCTGGCTACGGCAAGGTCATTCACTTGGAATATGAGGATTTTCCCTACTCTTCAGCCTACGATCTGCTAAAGATGGTTGACGAGAATACGATAGTAGGCAAGGCCTTTCTGGGCCAGTTCGGCAGGGGCAGAGAGCTTTTCAGCTTTAGCATGTCACGTGTTTATGATGTTGATTTCATGACCGAAGATGACCTTCACACCATCTTTGCAAGCAATGATCTAAGCCACGTTCCCTCGCCCGGCGAGATGCGCGGGATATGGGAAGGAATGTTGGTATCTGATTCGGCAGTGACACCAAGAACTCAGGTCTTTTACTTTGACCATGAGGATGGACAAATTGACATGAGATATTCGTTTGCTAACATGCTGCGTGGCAGATCCGACGTATCACTGTCTGACACACTGTTTCGCTTTGACGACCCAACGCCTTTCCATGATGAGATAAGGCTCGTCACACCCGATCTGGCTGTAGGCAAGTGGGTATCCGAGTGGTCAAGTGAAAACGCACTGAAGCCATTCATCGACGACATAAGGAGGTACCTTCCAATTCCTTCATCAAGCGAAACCGACACATTCTTTGAAAAGTTACTGCACTTTGGAAGCAACATCCGGGGTCTGAGGCTCCCAAGGGAAGCAGGCGTGAGCTTTCTGAGCGTGGAGGAGGACAAGAACAGAGGAACAAGGGTCGGACTATCTTATGTTCTGAAGAGAATTGGTTGATGCCCTGAAGATAGCCAACTAACTACTAGGCAGTCTTCTACTTCCACTCGTAGCCTGTGCCTTTTTATTGCTGCGGAGTTGGATCAAATTCCGCATCTATCGCCACTATGACGCTGTTCATCCCTGACAACTTTTTAGAATTCGTAAATCCTGTAACTGTCACCAGACCTCTGGTCTTTCCGCCTTCTGCTACCTTGCTTTTCTCATGCGCCCGCCAAAAGAACTGCTCTCCTTCGCTAGTCGTTACTACCCCCTCGCATGATGC
>CAZPIL010000041.1:0-8960 GCA_964586705.1 uncultured Nitrososphaera sp.
ACTCTAACCACAGGTGGTTCCACGTCCCGCCGTACTTTGGCGAGCTGGTGGCAGCACTGGACCGGTAGAACATACCTTTCGAACAAAAATCTCGGAGACCTTTATTTCTCCCACCCTCTTCTTTCTGCTTTGCCATTTCAAGAGCAAATACAATTAACCTAACATTGATCAATTCCTGCTGTTGATAGAGTATGTTTCATTCAGAAATTCCAGATTCTGTTCTGCCTCTTTCTTGATCCTTTCAAGGTAACTGGCAGCTTCTTTGATGTCCTTTCTGTCCAGAGCAACTTCAAGACCTTTCAAGTATACCTTGAGATCAAAGGACATGATCTGCAAATCATCAGCCATGCTCTCTTTCTTTCAACGGCGGTAAAAAAGTAAAATGGAGGTCAGGCATATAACATTGGCACATAATGCGCAACCTGCTGCTACATCACAAGTTTGCTACGAGAGGCTTTTCAACTATGAACAATTCAAAAGTCAATGCATCAGCTATCTAATACAGTCTTGCCAAAGCGTCGGGCTGACACCATACGCTTTGCACACCGAAAGGCTTTAAGCAAGTTTCGTTGCGAAACATAAACAGTGAGCGGTGTAGGAGGCAATATGCCATCCAGCAAAATCCTGATAATAGGTGGAATAGCCATCGCGGCTGTTGTTGCTGCAGCAGCTGTTTTCTATTTCGGCGGAGAGACCGAAGAGGCGCAACAGCAGGACATGACACCGGGAACCATTGAAACAGCGTCCCCTGTTGCCACTGTTAACGGTGAGGAGGTAACACAAAGCGAGGTTAGCTCTATGCAGCAATCCTTTGCTCTTCAGGGACAGCAGATCAGCGAAGAGGATGCCATTGAATATGCTATAGATCAAAAATTACTCGTTCAGGAGGCTGAGAGCCAAGGATTTTCTCCTTCCACACAGGAAGTAGAAGAACAGCTTGAAGGCCAGCTGGCTCTCCGAGGGGCGACAATCGACGACTTGAAAGAACAGCTGGCTCTCCGAGGAGAGTCATATGAAGAGCAGCTTGAAGGCTTTAGGAGCCAAGTTGCGGTCCAGCAATACGTTGAGGAAACCATCGAGGTTCCCGAAGTTGAAAGCTCGGAAGCAAGGGAATTTTACGAAGAGAACAAGGAACAGCTGTCAACAGGAGACCAAGTTCCCTCTTATGAAGAAACAGAGGGCCAGATAGTGTCTTTCCTCGAGTCGCAAAAGCAGCAGGAAGCAATATCTGAACTTCTCGAACAACTGCGTGCCAAGGCCACTATAGTATATACTTGAGAAGTGGCTGATGGCGGCGTGTTTTAGAACCGCCATTGAAGCTGCGATGGCAGTAAAAAACAGCCAATTGTTTTCCTTTAAATAGAGAGAAAGAAAACGATCAGAAAACTTCACCCTGCGTCAACAAAATAGTACTACTATTTTTATAATAAAATTCAACTATTCAAATCATGAATTTCAGGAGATCTGCCTTGGCGATTTCGACCATTGTGGCAGTGCTGATAATTCCTATTACAAGCATCCCCGGCGCACTTGCAACAAACACATTGCCCTCAGGGATGGTGCTGTTTACTGCAGAAAAGCGATACACTGCTGGTGAAAGAGTCGAGCTCTTGGGGCAGATCCAAAACTATCCCATCGTAACCGATCTTGTACTCTTCTCGGTCTTTTCGCCTGACCAGGAAAGAGTGCTTACAAGCAGGCAGACATTGGGCAGCGAGACCCTCCGCTTTTCCTTTACAATTGATAGCAAGGAGACCCGCACTGGCGAGTGGACTATAAATGTCAAGTATGGAGATCTGGATGAGAACGCCACCTTCCTGATGGTCGAAGAGGGGTTGTTTGATAGCGCGATCCTTAACAGGCCGGTTCTGCACGATAGCCAGGGCAACGAGCTTGCACCCGAAGAGCAGAGGGCCGGCCAAAGGCTGGTGATAACAGCAGAGCTGGAAAACGACGAAAGCGAACAGCAGCCCTATGTCTTCTTGGTTCAGGTAATAGATGTAAACGGCGCGACAGCCATGTTCTCTGTGACGACCGGAACACTCCAGGCAGACACTACGGCAACGCCTTCTGTCAACTGGGAACCTGCAGCGGCTGGCGTATACAGCGTCGAAGTAATGGTATGGAGCTCACTTGGCGCGCCGGTAGCACTTGACTCAAAACAGTCCAGCACGTTTGAGATTCTTGCATAAGGCAAGAGGAAAAATGCAGGCAGCTGCTGAATGGTTGATGACTATGCTGCTATTGCTGCTTGCTGTGCCGCAGTTGCGGTTAGGTTGCAGCAAGCGAGCTTCAGTCAATGAAGGATATTGAAAATGAAGAAATCCTTTGCTCTTCAGACATACCGCACGACTATGGGCTACCATTAAACATCTGAAAGCGTGACAGAAGGGTAAAGAAAGAATGAAGACAGGAGCAAAGAAACCTTCCAGCAAGGTCCGCGCAATCATCTTGAGGTAATGAGCGCGAGCATGTCTGTCAGCCCTTAAAAGCCCTGCCTATATCACAGCCGGCCCGGGTTTGACTCAGAATTAAAAATTCCTCTTCCCAACCTGTGGTACATAATGATCCCTGAAATGGCTGTGGCCAGGATGACCATCACCACGACGCCAAATTCAGGTATTACCTCTTCGGCAATTATGATTATTTCATGCTGTCCTTGTCCGTATGTTACATAGATGTATTCAGCAGAATACCGCGCGTCATCTATTTCAAGAAAGTCCTCGACACGCTCCCCATCTACGTATACCTGATATGGCCCTACCAGGAACCTATGCACAGGAATCAAAAGCCTGCCTTCTTCGCGCTTTTGTTCGTCTACAATTATCGTGAGCCTTTTTTCTTCTTCATTGAATGTCACTGCCGGAGGTCCTGAAGATGTGGCAAGGGCAACTGAAGTGATTTCGCCGTCGAGCTCAAATGTCCTCACAAACACGTCAGTCGTTCCAAGAACAACTTCGAGAAGTGATCTAAAGCTTACAGGCTCTGATACCCGTAGAGTCTGTAGCGAATCCCTGAATTCTGATACGTACATATTGTATTCTTCGTTTGTTGGGGCTGAGTAGCTGATCACTATTGACCGTGTCAGCGTAAGGATGACATATCTCTCCGTTTTTATATAGTCTGCACGATAGGGGCATTCCTGAACGGAGCGAAACGCAGTCAGATCACCCAAGTCAACCAAATTATTTGCCAAGCTATCGCAGGCTGCAACGGTTCGGGCAGACAGGGCATCTTCCAATTCCCGCTCGGGCACTATCAGATCTTTGGCCTCTAGGCGTCCTGCCATAAATGCAGTAATTGATGCCGAGTCCCTGCTGACTACTACATGTCCGTCAGCAGTTGTATTGCCAGACCATCCCTCTGGGAACTCGATTTCAAACGTCTGTCCCGGGGCAGAATACCTGCCGGCAACGACATCTTCGCTCTGAGCGTATGCTATGCTAATTCCTGCTAGCAAAAGCAGGATTATTTCCAAGGCCAACCCTGAATGAACATGCGTTGGATTTTGGCAATATATAGTGTTTCTGTAATCAAGCTCCATGCTGCCAGAACGTTTTATCTGATAACAAGGCACGAGCCTTGATTAACAAGGAGAGCAGGTGGAGAGCAATAATGGGAAGGGGGCAGACCGCCTTGGTCCTGAATCACTCGGTGCGTATGAGGGCAAAGTCTGAAAACGATCGCAGATATCTACGAACGCGGTCTGCCCCTACTGTCATATCGACAAAAGCCGAATATCTGTCTAACTGGAAGCGGAGAAGCGCCTGTACAGCTGGAACGCAAGTGGATAATCAAGCGAGCGAGTGGTATGGCACTATTCCTTCAGAGCAGACGACTCCAAAACTTCTAGCATGGCGTGGCAAGATAATTGTCAAGATACATGGCAAGCTATACGTCAAGCGCCCGCATCATTTTCCTGTATGAATCTAGAAAGTGCCTGCCGTTTTGTGTTATTCTAAAAATTATTTCGCCATTTGATTTTTTCTCTATACAGCTTTTCTCTTCAAGCTCTTTGAGATACCTGCATGTTTGCTCATAGTCAAGCCGTGTCACGGCCATTAGATACGTTTTGCTTGCTTCTTGCGTTGAATGGATAAGGATGTCTGCCAGTATGTCTATTTTGCCCCTACAGGGTTCTGGTATCCCTAGAGTCATCTATACACGCTTCCAATATGCGATCAGTAACCGACATCGCATGTGCAGGTTAGACTGTTCGTGTTGAAACTTTTCAACTCTACGTTTACAATTACATACAGAACCAAAGAAGGTAGCTCTATTACAACATGAACTGGCTATCACATCATAGTTTTGTGGCATAGGCAGTTTCTACATCTGGCATCTTTGGGAAAGCATCCTGAGGAGGTTGGTTGAATTGCAATCAACATGTACGAGAAAGAAAGAAAAAGATGGTGGTGGTGGCAGATCTGAGGCAGCAGCATCAACAGCTCAGTCTAGGCAGGCCTGCACAGAGTCCAAGTCACTGTGCACAGTATCGATCTCGTCATTCACTGCGCCAAAGGGGTCATGCACTATTCCCAAGACAAAGTTGATCTCATCCGCTACCACTGTTGCAGGATCGGATAGAAGGGTGTTCAACAGGACTACTTCACTTTCCACGGTCTCGCCGACTACTCCCAAGCAGGGTTCTTCCTCGTATGCATATGCAACGCTGCTGCTACCACCGATACCTGCAGCGGCTATTCCAAATGCCGAGGCCGCCAAAAGACCTACCGCCAGCACATGAAAGATGCTTTTTCCATACAATGGATTTTGCATGCGCCATTGACATGGCGCATATTTTTAATCATTGACCAGACTGTCCTTAGTATTGTCTTATCTGAAAAACACAGAGATGATTTTTGCAGCATCTTCTATACCTAGACTGAGATGCTGTTGCACATGCATCTAGCGTAAAGGGAGTTAGACCCTAAACGCAGTAACGCAATCTATGAGGGAAGAAAGGTCCTGCGCAAATCCCAAAGCAGCGGCTAGGGCTTGATTTGTTTCAGTTTTTTCTTGAAGACGGACTCGAGTCTGTCTATTTCCCTCGGGTATATTGAGATGAACTTGATGCCGTTTTCGCGGTAGCGGGCCACCTTCCATTCCATCCCTTTTGTGTACCTTTTTCTATCGTTGCCGTCCTGGGTGTCGGCCATCCCCCAGTACTCGACGTAGACATCATAGTCTGGCAGGTAAAAGTCAGGTCTGCTTATCAACCGGCCCGATGCGGCGACTGCTCCTTTCTCATACTCGTAGCGGATCTTGTTGCGGTAAAAATAGTCTGCAATCATCCTCTCTCCTCCGCTCTTTACTGTCTCACCGTTCATAGTTTCATAAGTGGAGCCGTGCAGCTTCTGGTGCTCTGCAAATGAAGCGCGGCCGGGATGTTTTTGTAAAACCTGCAGGCGCCTCTGCCTGTAAAGCAACGCGACTCCTGCTGCCAAAGGTATGGCAACGGCGTTGGCCAGCAAAAGCCACCATAACATCAACGGCTGACTGTCGCCTGCCATAATGATCCACGCCACTACCAGAGAGTCAATTACCAGAGTGGCAGCAAGCAGCTTGGTTATATTGCGGACCATGAATGCGGCATATTGAAAGGAAAGCCTAATTAAAAATCATGGCGAGTCACGTGGCCTGACTCCCTATTGCTTCTGGAGCGACCTCTGAAAAAGTAATATACTCCCCTTGTGGTCTTTTCCGGTTGTCCAGAATCGAGGGCATCGCCCCGCTTTCGGTAAACAGGCGGCTGATGTTTCTTGGAATATTTCTGATTTCCCTTTCAGGCCTAGTTCTTGAAATAGCAATCACACGAATTTTTTCAGCTGCCATCTGGTACCACTTTGCATTTGTGGCAGTATCAGTCGCCTTGGTGGGACTCGGGGCATCTGGGCTTGTAGTCCATTACCGCCTCAAGAAGATAAGAGACAGATGGGCAGGCAACCTGACCATTGCAGCCGCTCTTGGGGTTACCTTGGTCATACCTATGTCGCTTTTTGCGATGCACTCTCTGGCTTCACAGGTGGCATACCTGCCACTGTTCATGCTCCTTTTTTCGATACCCTTCTTCCTCATCGGCATAGTAATCTCTGCGGCCTTTAGCGCGTTTGCTCACGTTGCAGGCAGGCTTTATGCCTCAGACCTCCTTGGAGCCTCGCTTGGGTCGCTTGCTGTCGTGCTAATGCTTACCATCGTTGGGGGTGAGGGAACGGCCCTTGTTGTCGGACTCATCTCGGCCTCGTGCGCCGTACTTTTCGCAATATCTGCAAAGGATAGAAAGAAAACTATTGTCAGCATGGCCTTTGTTGCATTTGCCGGCATCCTGATTGCACTTAACGAGTCAAATGACTTGTTTGCCATCCCTACCGATCCTGATGCCCACAAAGACCTGCCCCTCTTTCTAAAAGAGAATCCGCAGACCTCTGTAGTAAAAACCGAGTGGAACTCTTTTTCCAGAATAGACGTCGCTGAAGGTCCCCTGACAAACTGCGATGATAGCAATATCTTTTCAGATCCTGGTGTAAGTGAACCGTCCTCTTCTTCCTCTTCTTCCTCTTCCTCATTGTCATCATCATCAGCGGCCTGCCCTTACGAAGGGCTGGTGGCCAAGATCTTCATCGACGGCGGAGCCGGCACTAACATAATCACATGGGATGGAGACCCTGCAAGCAGGAGAAGCCTGTCAACTTGGATGCAGTACAAGCCCTTTACAATAATAGACGATCCAAGGGTGCTTGTGATAGGCTCCGGCGGAGGAAGGGACGTGGTCGCAGCCCTTGCAAGTGGAAGCACTGACGTGACTTCCGTTGAGATAAACCCGATAATCTTTGACACCGTCAGAGAATACGGGGACAGGGCCGGCAACGTCTATGATCACTCCTACGTGGACGCGCACGTCGATGAGGGCCGCAGTTTTATCTCTCGCTCTGATGAAAAATTCGACATCATCTATATTCCGTTTGTAGATACGTGGGCCTCCGTATCATCTGGAGGACTTGGGGTCTCGGAGAACTTTCTCTATACCGAGGAGGCGTTTCAAGAGTACTATGAGCATTTGACTGACAGGGGTAAGATAGTGGCAGTTAGGTGGCTTATAGACTCGCCCAGGTTTGTCTCTACTTTTCTGACAACCCTTGAAAGAAATGGCGTGCCGCCAGAAGAGGCCTACAGACACATAATAGTTGTAAGCGCCGTATCTGTCGAAGAGGATCCGAGCGGTACGCTGGCGATACTGTCAAAGGAACCTTTCTCAAACGATGAAATCCAAGAGCTTTACAACTTTTTCATCAGTCAGAGCTACAAACCCATTCTGATCCCGCACTTTGTGTCCCTTGAGCCCCATGCGAGCCTTCTTGATGGAGAAATAACGCTGGAGCAGTACTATGACTCATTTCCGACCAAGGCAAGACCTGTGACAGACGACAGTCCTTACTTTCTGTCATACGAAAAGCCCTTTCCAACAATTCTGGAGCCTCTGCTGTACATAAGCCTTGGAATCGCAGGCAGCTTTTTGGTCGGGCCGTACCTCTGGCTTAGAAGAAGCAATGATGCATTCGTGGGGACAAAAAACACCGCTGCCGGCGGCATACGTGCCGGCACCGTCGCGCTATACTTTGCAGCGCTCGGGACCGGATTCATCCTGATCGAGCTTGCACTTTTGCAGAAACTGATATTGCTGATTGGAAACCCGACTATGACCTTTGCAATCCTGCTTTTCACTCTGCTCGTGTCAAGCGGCTTTGGAAGCCTTGTCAGTACCCGGCTTGTAATGAACAGTACAAAACGACTTGCCATGGTCATATTGGGCATAACAGCATTTGGCGTGGGCCACCTGTTCATGCTATCTCCTATCATCTATGCAGTAATTGCTGAGGAGTTTTCGACCAAGGTTCTAGTAAGCATAGGCATCCTGTTTCCCATAGGGTTTCTCATGGGAATGCCGATGCCAACAGGAATGCGGATGATAAAGCCTATTGTGCCCTCATTTGTGCCTTGGATGTGGGCCATAAACGGAGGGTTCTCTGTCTTGGGTTCTATACTCGCCGTGCTTTTTAGCATCGTCCATGGTGGATCCTACGCCATCGCGCTGGGAATAGCCGCATATCTTGTGGCAGCCTCTGTCGCATTCGTGTGGAAACAAGAACCACCGTAAACACGTATGAACCAACGCCTTCTTGAGCCGTAAACAAGCGGTCGAGCGCGGCGCGGCTTCATATGTAGGATGTACAATCCACTTTGTGCAGTTTGAAATAAAGACAATGAGAAATCTCAGAAGACGTGGCTAGTGGATTTGACCGCCAGACGAAAGAGTATTCTAAACTCTTGGAAACGTGTGCCAAAGAAGATCTGTCAGTTCTCTCAGACTAGTAATACTGTATTTCTTCAAGATACTCTTTCCTCTAAAGATACATGGTCTGATCCTGAAGAGACTTCTTGATTATCTATCGCACGTTGCTTGCTGCTGTGGACCAACAGATCTACTCTTCGCTGAAATGCTTTCCTGGCTGCTCGATGTCGACTATACAGACACGCCAAATTCGCGTGCTATCTAGCTCGGGCAGAAATTTTGTTCCGCGTTTTAGCTTCTCCTGCAGGCGCTTGGCATGAGATACTGCGGTCTCTTTATCAAAGACAATCTCTTTCATGACAAAGTCGGACCACCATTCTGCGGCGTCCATCGGTGTATAGCCTATTATGTAGCGAAATGCCAAATTGCCGGTTGTTTGTGCCGGAAGCCTCTGGAAGGCTATTGCCTCTACCTTCATTGAGATATGCCTCTCGCGCCTTACACCTTTAAGGATTGCGTTCTGGCCTTTTCTCCTTCCTTTCAATCATCCTTGTGATTTAGCAAATGAAGGCTGGTGCTATCCTGCATAGGTGCAGTCAAGTTCAAATGCATAGGATTCCTGTTGGTACGCTGAAAAGATGTACCATCATCAAAGATATTGACCAGTGGT
>CAZPIL010000042.1:0-8926 GCA_964586705.1 uncultured Nitrososphaera sp.
AGCTCGTTTATCTGATCCTCGTCTGACTTGTTATGATTCATGTCTGCAAGCATCTTGTTGATCTCCTCAAGCTCCTTGACTACTGCTGTATTTTCGATAAGCTCGACTAGGATCTTTGGTTCAAACGGCTTTTGAATAAGCTCGACGACTTGATCCAGCTCCTTGACGGAGTCTCTGAGAGTCTCCTTGACGTAGGCAGATGCAAAGATCAGCCTTTGGACCTTGTTCATGGAAAGTAACTTCTTTGCAGCTGCAAGGCCGTCCATTTTGGGCATCCTGTAGTCTAAAACAACAACATCAAATGGCTCATATTTGGATGGGCTTTTCCCAAGCTTGTCCAATTCCTGTTTGTAGACACGGACACACTCCTCGCCATCATGAGTTATCGATACTGTGTGGTGCTTGGCCTCAAGGGCTACACGGTACATCTTTACCATATCTGCATCATCTTCTGCAATCAGTACCTTGAGCCCCATGTGCCTATTGGAGAACTTGTATCTATATAACACTTGTCTGTCTGAAATCATACAGAACCATCTTTCTTGTGGATTTCTAGTCTATCTGTTCTCTCGCGGGTGTTCTGCCCTGATCGCTATTGTACCTTGGCTGTTTGCCTTGAGTGGTAGTTCTATCTTGAAGGTGGCCCCGCCAGCGTCGTTGTTGTAGGCTGATATCTTACCACCATGCGCCTCTACTATGGACTTGCTTATGAAAAGTCCAAGCCCTGTACCATGAACCTCTTCTTCGCCCACTTTTTTTGTCACAAACTTATTGAAGAGCCTCGGCAGGATCTCTTTAGGTATGCCGCCTCCTGTATCACTTATGGTGACTGAGATGCTGTTGGGGTTAACCACGCGCGTCTCTGCTGATATCTTGCCTTTCCTGGTAAACTTTAATGCATTTCCCAGCAGATTGGTGAATACCTGTGTCAGCCGCTCGCCATCTCCTGTCATCTCCACTTCCTGCTTGTCAAAGTCTGTGACCACTGACACCGCGGTATTGACGTTTGGCACTATCGCCTCGACGCAATTTGAAAGGATCTCATGTATGTTGATCTCTTTCATACAATACGGCAGAGTACCGCTTTCTATTCTGCTTACATCCAGTATGTCATTTGCAAGTTGCCTCAGTCTAATTGCCTGCTTGTATATGACATCCAGCGCCTCTTTGTTATCTATCATGCCGTCCTTTGCCATGGACGCGTAACCCAAAATCGGGTGTATGGGTGAGCGCAGTTCATGCGACGCCACACTGATAAATTCATCCTTGAGCCTGTCTAGCTGTCTCAATTCTTCATTTGCCTTTTCGAGCGCTATGTTAAGCTCGTTCAGCTCTACATTCCTGCCTTTTAATTCTCCTTGCGTCTCAACCAGAGACTTTCTCATCTGCTCAAAGCTTGCTGCAAGGTCAGCTATTTCATCTGACCCCGCGGCCACTATATGCCTTTCAAGGCTGCCGCGAGCTATTTCTCCCGCCGTCCTTTTCAGCTGTATTACGCGTCTTGATATGGAAAATGCTACTATGCCACCAACACCTCCGATTACGCCAAGTACTGTGATTGTTAGAAGAAGGTTGAGGTTGGCACCTGTTCCGATTTCTTCGAGCACCGTGTTTTGCTTTGCCTGCATATTGGAAAAGTTCTCCTCAATTCTGGTGTCTATTTCTGTATTGACGTTTTCTGCCTGCAGTTCGAATTCTAAGAGAACTTCATGCAAAGCTAACACCTCTTCTGAGAACTGATCGGAATCAGCCGCACTGGTAAATCCTTCATTTTCTGTTTCAGCCGCACTGCCATTCAAAGATGTTGTATGATCACCATGCCCTTCTGCTACCATATGTCCATCGTGGGATTCTTCCACATGATCTTGGTGCGTTGTTTCAGCCGCTTCATGTGAATGACTTGTGCTTGTGTGACTGGCATGGGAATCCTCTTCTGAATCGCTATGGCTGTGCGTTGCAGCCTCTGCTGCAACTATCATATCATCTCCTATAAGCAAAAGTGTGTTTATCTCATTTCCAATCATCTCGGCTACCGCAGAATCATTTTCGACTGCCGTGTATTCATCGTACGAAAGGAGAAGCTGTTCCCTTGAAAGCTCGACATCTTCGCGGTGAACGTCTGAAGCATGGACGCTGAATGCAAGTATCGTTGCAACCAAGTGGTTAAAGTCTGCCTTCAAGTTGCCAAGCGCGATTATAGAAGGTGTGGCCTGATTCTGGACCTCGTCAAACGACTCGCCCACCTTTGTGATCTGTTCTGATACCAAAAAGCCGGATACTGCAAGCAATATTCCCGTAGTAATTATACTCAGGAATAGCTGCAACCTTATATCCATGCCAAACCCCTTGATCCTTGCGGCCCGGATGACATTTAGATATTTTGATGTTATACTTGCATTAATATAACTATTTTCTGGTATCGACATAATTTTCACAAAATGTGCCAAATGTGGTGAAAGGTAGCCGCCCTCATGTGGGGAGAGCATACTTCCATAATATTAATACGCAAGCTAGAACTATTCTATAGAGAATATCTATGAAGGTAAAGTCTCTTCGGTTGGCCTTGATGATATCGGCCGTATCGGCGCTTCTATTTGTAGCGTCGTCAGGGCCTGCACTGGCTAAGAACGTAGTACACGACCCACAAGGGGACAGCACCTCTCCAGATCTTGACATTAAGAAATATGGAATTGCAGGCAAGAGAGCTTATATACAGGTTTACGGGACAGCAGGCGAAACGCTCGCTGATCACGAGCATGGGGCCATTGCCTATGTGTTACACATAATTACGAGCAGTGGTGACTCGCAGACTTGGGCAATAGATTCACACGAGCGCCAGCACGGAGACTCCGGAGCAGGCGAGGCCTGGCATGCACACCGTGTAGTGGTTGACGAAGATGGCTGCCTTAACGAAGTTGACCAAGTAAATGCCGCCACTGTCAAGAACAAGCATGTGTGGTTTGAAAACATGGTAGTCAGGGGAAACAGTGGCAATGCTGAAACGGTGGATGTGGCGGAGGTAGTTGGAGCTGCAACAGTTGAACTTGAATTGCAGGTAGAAGATCCTGATAATCCTCCAGCAGGAACAGCATGCATAGCTATTGTGACCCATGTATTTGATGAAGCCTAGGGAATTTTTTACTCCCTATTTTTTCTGAAGTTACTATTGTGTAGGAGTGGACAAGCCTGCCTATCCTCGGATCAGAGCCTGCCAAGGTGATTTTAGTTCATTATAATCATCTGCTAGGGGATTGATTTCCGCAAATGGTCCTGAGTGTTGGTCTTTTGCACCGGCTTTTGAGAAACAGATCTGGCAAATTCTTCAATCTCCATGACAAAGCCATAATATTCCTTGACTACTTCAAGAGTTGACTCGGAGTGTTTGCGATTGCCTGATGCCGTCGCGTCGGAGACAAGTATGACGTCATAACCGTTGTTAAAACCATCGCGCAAAGAGGTCTCTACACATATTGACGTATCTATGCCACAGAAAATGAGCGTGTCAACGCCGAGGCTCTTGAGCCACACCCCTATTTCTGTATCTTGAAAGGCCGAGTCACGCCTTTTCACGACTACATGGTCTGATGCAGAGGGCTTGATTTCATCTACAATTTCTGCATCCCATGTACCTCTTACACAAATAGGCCTCCTTCGTATCCTCTCTTCCCTTGCCTTTGGCAGTATCTTATGAGACTTTGTCAGGAGATCAATGCCTGAGCGTTCACGTACAGCCTGTGTGTAGAATATGGGTATTCCTGCTCCTCTGCATATCTTGATGAGTTCTGCGATCTTGGGTACAACAGCTCGATAGTGCGCCGTTTCCATACCCAGTAGGTCGTACGAACCTCCCTTGCTGACAAAGCCATTCTGCACGTCGATGATTATTAGCGCGGGATTGATGTCGTGGCCCCTGATATTCACAGTTTTTCAGAACTAGTATCGGCTAATAAACCTGCGCGCAAAAACGCATTCTTTAAGTCATGCTAGTTGTTTACAAAATATGAAACGTGAAATTCCTCTTTGTATCACCAGAAGCACTGACCCTTGACCTTGCGTATACCATACTGCAGGAAGGAAATGAAGTAAAGTTTTGTGTCCAGAGTATGACGGAAAAAGATGTCGGTGATGGCTTTGTGGATAAGGTTGATGAATGGGAGTCACATGTAGACTGGGCCGACGTTATTGTTTTTGATGATATAGGTTTCGGTAGGACTGCAGACAAGCTGAGATCTGAGGGAAAGAAGGTGGTAGGCGGAAGCTCGTACACGGACAGGCTTGAGAATGAGCGGGAATTTGGCCAGCAGGAGCTTGAAAAAGTAGGAGTATCTGTGCTTCCAAGCTGGAACTTTTCAGACTTTGAGGAGGCAGTCAAGTTTGTGCAGGTGAACCCTGGGCGGTACGTAATCAAGCCGAGCGGGAAGGCACAGAACGAGAAGGAGCTATTATTCGTGGGTCAGGAAGCAGACGGAAACGACGTCATAAACGTCCTTGCGCGATACAAGAAGCGTTGGTCGAACAAGATACGGATATTCCAGCTGCAAAAGTTTTCCTCCGGCGTCGAAGTCGCTGTGGGTGCGTTTTTTAATGGCAGAGAATTTGTGCATCCGATAAACACTAACTTTGAACACAAGAGACTCTTTCCTGATAATATTGGGCCAAGCACCGGCGAAATGGGTTGCTATGATGACAAGACGGAGGTCTTGACCGACAAAGGCTGGAAGTTTTTCAAAGATGTAAGCTATGATGACGAGATATGTACTCTCGACCCCTCTACACATGTTATCGAGTACCACAAGCCTATAGCCATAGTGGTGTTTGACCATCATGACAAGCTTGTAACTCTGCAGAACTCAGCCTTGGATATTGCAGTAACCCTTGACCACAACATGTACGTGTGCTCACAGCAGAGTGGAAAGCATGGCGCAAACAAATTCGATTTTGTCCGGGCAAGGAACCTTGGAGGACAATCAGTGATCAAAAGGACCGGCATGTGGATCGGAACGGATCAGGAATATTTTACCCTGCCTTCAGTTTCTGTAAGGCATCAAGAAGGAAACCAAGCAACACTTCACTGCGTGTCTGAGATGCGCATACCGATGGACGACTGGCTGGCGTTCATGGGTGTGTGGTCATGGGCCGGTTCTGCCTTTGGGAACAAAATATCTGTAACGCACAGGACGACTGAAAAGTCAGCTATCATCGAAAAAATGTTATCAAAGCTTCCTTTCAGCTTTACAAAGGATGAAAGCGGGTTTTACTGTTATGACAAACAGCTATATTCTTATCTGAAGAACTTGGGCCCTGATTGGTATAAACATGTACCTGATTTTGTAAAGGATCTGAGTCCCCGCCAGATAACCCTATTTCTTGACTGGTATGCACTTGATAGTAGAGTTGCTATAAGGAATGGTTCTAGGGTTTTCTGCACCCCGTCAAAAAGGCTCGCTGACGATATACAAGAACTGCTCTTAAAAATAGGTCGACTGGGAATAGTGGATGTAAAACAAAGAGACAATCTGCCTTGGACTATACACAGTCTTGAAAATCCTTCAAGGACCGAATACGAAATAATAGAGCAGACTGTACAGCTTGACTCGTACATAGAAAGAAAAGATGCAAGGATTATCAGTTATTCGGGTAGGGTCTACTGCGCCTCTGTAAAGAACCATATCATGTATGTGAGGCGCAATGGAAAGCCATGCTGGTGCGGCAACACGCTCATGTGGTGGAGTGAGAGAAACAAAATATTCGAACATACACTGGAAAAGATCAAACCCCGGCTGGCAGAATCCGGGTATGTGGGATATATCGACATCAACTGCATAGCCAACGGAACAGGCATATACCCACTAGAGTTCACTTCGCGCTTTGGCTATCCTACCATATCCATACAGATGGAGGGAGTGACAAACAAGTGGGGACAGTTCCTCTACTCGCTTGCAAGTGGACAAAACGTGCAGCTTGAGACAAAACGGGGGTTTCAGATAGGCGTAGTAGTAGCAGTCCCACCTTTTCCATTCAACGACGAAAAGACCTTTCGAAAGTTCTCTGAGGAGGCTACTATTCTTTTCAACAAGCCTGACCTTGCAGGTGTACACCTAGGGGAGGTAAAGAGAGAGGGAAACGACTGGCATATAGCAGGAAAATCTGGATATTCTTTGGTCGTGACCGGCTCTGGGGACACGACGGAAGAAGCCCGGGCCCTTGCATACAAGCGCGTCGCCAATATTATGATACCAAACATGTTCTACAGGACAGACATAGGAAGCAGGTGGGTGCGCGACAGCGACCTTTTGCTCTCTTTTGGTTACATGAAGTAGGGTTAGAAAAGGCCGAACAATCCTCTGCCTGATGCAGTGCTGCCGACAAAATACAATCCAATAGATGCTGCGAATGCAAGAATCCACACGGGCTTGTTCCAAGCAAATATCTTGGAGCCATCAAGACCCATGAAGGGTATCAGGTTAAAAACGGCTACCCAGCCATTAAACCAAGCGCCGGCTGCCATCAGACCCGAGCCTGTAGCAATGTATGCAAGCATAAACCCTGCGCCAAGCGCTAGATTCGTGAGTGGGCCTACAAGAGAGATTCTGCCATTTCTGCGTTGGCTCACTGATCCACTGATAAATACTGCACCGGGCGCTATGAACTTGAGCGGCCAGAACGGGATAGCGGATACCGCAGTTATCAGCGCACCGAAGAAGATCAGGCGAAACTCTGCCCATGCCCTGTAAAACTGGGCGAGAAATTTGTGTGCGAACTCGTGCAGTAGAAATGCACTGACGAATATCACGAGAAATTCTGGCTGAAACCTGACACCAAAAAATGACATTCCGACCGCTGTGACAAGCACGGTGCCTATGGTCAGATGAGCTAGCTCTGTCAATGAGAACCGCAGCAGGATCATATTCTTGATTGCATTTGCAGTCTTCTCTTTTGCACTACCGCGCTGACCTTCTACATACTTGAGAAATTCTCTGTCCTTTTCGGGTTGGTGCATGTATCGCTCAAGGTAGACACAATTGTGGTTTGGCGGCAGCCTGTGCTCTGAGCAAAAGATTCCTTTGCAGTAGCGGCACTTGAAAGGCATCTCTTCTTGTATGCCGCATATGCCGCATTCCACCATACAATTTTGGTTATTCGCAAATAAAAGCCTGCGCCGTGCTTCTGGATCCTTTTAACTTAATCGTTCCTGGCTGAAATATAGACATGGCGCTTTTGCAATTGGTATAGGTGTGTCCGCTGATGAGATTGAGAGCCTTGACAATCCAAACATATCCTTTGTCTTAGTTTGAGTTCGTCCAAAATAGGCATAAAAATTAAAAACCCTCTCATACAGACTCTTTTCATGCAAAACCTCGAGCCATATCATGGAGGACGCAAGAAGGTCGTAGTGTACAACACGTACGCGGACGGAGGCAGCCTGCACTTTGACGTCTTTATTCCTACTGACAAGACCAATGCTTCTCAGGTGCCAGACGGTATGGATGAAAAGGCCGTCGAGTATGCAAAAGAATTCCTTCAGCTGATAGGCAAGCCAACCGACAAGCTGATGGTCAACATGTGCGAGCGCTGCCACATAGACGACACCTCCCTTTACGCAAACGAGCTGTGGCAGCTGCCTGGAAAAGATGTATTCGTATGGCCAATGGAAGGTTGTCCTAAACCCAACTAACTAACCTTTTTTCTTTATTGCCTCTGCATTGAGCCATCAGCAAGGTTATTTTCTGCCGAATTGACATTTGTCTTGTGAACGCGTCCAAGATCCGGATGGTGAAGGGTTCTGCTACTGTGAGGGTGGATGGGATATGTAGGGTCTTGGGCATGGATGTATCTGGCAAAACTGTGCATGTTAGGTCAGGAAGAATACTGCCATTTGAGCCGGCAACTGACTGTATCCTTGAAGTCCTAGGCGGCGAGATCTGGGATGCTGAGCCTTATGGGGCAGGTACTGCCATGTGGACGGGTCTGGTCAAGCGGATACTTGGCACAAATCGCAGACGGATAGTAGTGATGATATTGGGGGCTACTGACACAGGCAAGTCAACCCTGTCAACATATATTGCAAATGTTGCAGTCGAACGCGGACTTTATCCCTGCATCATCGACGGCGACATTGGTCAAGGTGATCTTGCTCCGCCAACAGCGATCGGCGCGACGCTTATCCACGACCAGATGGTGGATCTCCGAGACGCTGCAGCTGAATATTACGAGTTTGTCGGTAGCGTTACACCCGCCAGTTCTGAACGATTGGTCGCGTGCCGTATGAAGTCCATGCTCCGGCGAACAAGACATCTTTCAAACATGCATATAATTAACACCGACGGCTACATTGCCGATGGCGGGGAAGCATACAAGAGGATGCTCACAAGAGCGCTTGCTCCTGATGTCGTAGTGTTCCTAGGTCGCCGAAGTTCTGCGCCATCCCTTTCTGGCGGTTCATGGCGTTTTCTATACGCGCGGTCTAGCGTCCAAGGGGCCAAGACGCATTCAGATAGGATTGGACGCAGGATGGATCAGTTCATGCGACACTTGGGTGAGGGTGTCGCTAGCTTGAGAGCCGATTCGGTTCAGTTTATCTACAAGGCAAAACCTGTCTCGCATTCACGAATTGTGCACCTTTTTACACAACCATCAATTGAGGGGATGTTTGTAGGCCTTGGCCAACTTGGCACTGTGACAGGGTTTGGAACAATCGAAGGTCTCGATGAGGAAGTACGGATTAGGACGGGTGTGAAGTACTTTGACACTGTTTATCTTAGCAATATAGCTCTGAGAGGTGGCATGGAAATCAGGCTTGATTAGCAAATGAAGGGTATGGGAAACAAAGAAAGAAACCCCCCACTCTTCAGAGGTGGGATGAATTTGTTTCCCATCATAGTTAATTATCTACCACTACATATTATCATCAATCTAGGGTGGGGCA
>CAZPIL010000043.1:0-8815 GCA_964586705.1 uncultured Nitrososphaera sp.
ATATTGCAACGGCGTCTTTCTAACGATACCATCGATCGCCTCCCGGGCTCTTACTATGTCGTCGTAGGATGGCGCTTTCAGCCTTCCCGGGTTCCAGACGCTATCGGCATTCAATGCTACGCAACAGTCCTGCGCCTTAATTATAATTTGTGTCAGTGTTATCCTCGCCTCCCAACTCGCCCTCAAAAAACTCAATAATGGTCTACCACAAGGGTTTCCATGAGCTCTGTAGGGTTTGCTGCCGGTATTGCAGTTGGCATTGCATTTGTTGTGATGTTTTCCGCGATACCTTTTCCATATGGTGCAGGCGGGGAATATGACGAGGTTACAATAACGCTGGAACGCACTATGTGCTTTGGGACATGCCCTGATTACAAAGTGACCATAAGCGGCGACGGCACAGTGGTATTTGAAGGCAGAAACTTTGTCGCCGTCGAGGGAGTACAGACTGCAAAGATTTCAGAAGAACAAGTGCAGAACCTGGTAGATGAGTTTTATAGCACTGGTTTTTTTTCGCTGCGTGACAGGTACGAGCAACAGATAACTGACCT
Source organism: uncultured Nitrososphaera sp. (assembly GCA_964586705.1). Lineage (GTDB taxonomy): Archaea > Thermoproteota > Nitrososphaeria > Nitrososphaerales > Nitrososphaeraceae > Nitrososphaera. The sequence goes on from CAZPIL010000043.1 coordinate 552, forward strand.
GCCATCACAAACAACATCAATTACTATTGACGGCAAGAGCAAGACCGTCTATCGCTATGGCTTTGAACCTCAACAGCTTGCAGAGCTTGAAGACAAGATAGACGAGATAGCTGGGACTGAAAAATGGATAAAAGAATAGGCTACTGCTACTGCTACTGCGGGCAGCCTTCCATCTTCTGGATCCAGTAGCCCTGCTGCTTGATGGAATTTTCCACGAAAGGCGGAGCCTCCTGTATGTGGCAGAACTGGCATTCTTCTGAGGTCATCTTCTGCCCTGACTGACCCACGGTCGCAAGCCACTGCTGGCCGTATTCGATGGCCTTTTCCTGCGGGGTGCTTGCGTCGACTACGACATCAAAGTGCATTGTTTTACCGTCCTTTTTCTGAACGTATGTATCGTAAACTGCGCATTCCATGTGTAAAGTGCTAAAAGATCGTTATTTATTCTATTATCCCTCTTGCTTGGTTGGAGAATAGCAAATCTTTTCTGTCCCGTTCCACCATGTAAGGTGATGTATCCTTCAGATATCCTTTCAGGCCTGTATTCCGGCGAGGAAAGCGAAAAGCTGTATCCAAAAGAAGAAGAACCGGAGCAAATAGAAGGCGTGGAGGACGTCCTCCAGACTAACCTGTTCAACGTTATGCTGAACCGCCGCTCGCAGCGCAAATTCGAAAACAAATCTGTAGAGGACTGGAAGATGGATATGATATTTGCCGCCGCTGATACAGCCCCTACCGCCGGCGGCTTTCAGGGTTTCGAGATATTCCATGTAAAAAATGCACAAATCAAGAAAAAGCTGGTAGATGCCGCAAACAGACAGCCGTACGTCGACGCGCCTGAAGTCTTGGTATTCTGCATGAACCCTGCAAGAGTCAAGTTCAACTTTTCGCAGGAAGTGATACGAAAATTCTCGGTACAAGACGCCACGCTTGCCGCGGCATACGCACAGCTTGCCGCACACGCCCTTGAACTGAGCAGCTTGTGGATAGGTATGATAGACGAAAAGAAGGTCATGTCCGCGCTTGGCACTGAACTGGTTCCATCGTCCATACTCTGCATTGGGTACCCGCAAAAGATGCTACAAGCGAAACCAAAACGCAGCCTCGTAGACCTCATTCATGTGCTTCAGTAACCTGCATCCATTGAAAATAAAAGTGTCTCTTTTTCCCTTTTTGTGCTGGTTTTATCCCCACGCTTGGCATAAGTGTCGGAAAGTTTTACTTGGACTATATCTTTACCGAACGCCGTATCTAGTTTCATCTCTATGCTACCCGGAAGCCACACTTCATCATTTTGGTGCTCTAAGACGACACCTTCAACAGGGATTATAACCTTGGAGATTTTTGTAACATTGTCAATGTCATTCGTAACCCGGATTCTGACTTTTGCCTCTTCGTACTTTTTAATTTCAAGGCTCGAGTCCTCTACTTCTGCCTCAGCTTCGAAGTATCTACAAATAACACCTTGCTCGGGAGAGCCATATAGGGAATAGCGAGGCTGACCGAGTGAGAATGCATCTATCAATAACTCTTCATCTTCAAACTGCCTGTAGATGCCAATTTCTATCGGTATCTTTGAGTAGATAACTGAGATACTTCTCTGGTCAACTATTACCGGAGCCTTGAATTTAATGTAAACATTCTTTGCCACTTCCTTGGGCATCTTTATGGGCATGATCGGAAAGATCCCCACTTGAGTTTCATCGTTGTCTGTGACAATGATTGATTCTGAAGCAAGCATATCGCCATTATGGCGACTGTACTTGAAGGCAGACCCTGAGTTGCTCATAACTATTCTATTGTCTCCAAATACGACAGAACGTTCTTCCATGCCGCGCCTAAGTGTGTATAGTCCAAGTGCGTCCTGCAAAGCTCAGAATTGGTTATAGGGGCCGCTAGTAAATGTTTTCCACCTTAAAATATAGATACTAGCATCTGGTATGTCTATTGCCGTGGCTGAACAGACGAATTCGACTTTGTCATTCCCCGGACTTCCGGAACAGATAAACCTGTTCGGTACTGAAGTAGCACCTCTCAGTATCATTATCACACTAATTGTCATAATAGCCGGTTTTGCTATGGCGCACGGGGTGCGGCTTTTAACGACCAGATATATCGGAACCAAGCTCCCTGTGGATGCTCGCAAGAATATGGGCAGAGCCGTCTATTATGGAATAGTGGCCATAGCTCTGCTGTCTGCACTCGGTATTTCTGGGTTAGACTTGTCTGGGTTGATTCTCGCAGGTGGGTTTGCCGGAATAGTGGTCGGTTTCGCCACACAGTCGCTCTTTTCTAACCTTATCTCAGGTATTTTCCTGCACATAGACAAACCTATGAGGGTTGGTGATCCCGTTCTGATTACCGGCAAGCTTCCTGATATTGCAGGAGTATTTGTAGAAGTAACCGCGCTTTCGTCACGATTTCGCATGTTTGACGGGACTTACGTCCGGATGCCAAACAGCGATGTCTTTCTCTCTCAGATACGCAACTTTTCTGGTTCGGCCGCAAGGCGTGTCGAGTTCACGATGGGCGTCGCGTACAAGGAAGATACAGTGGAGGTCATCAATATAATAAGGGACAGTCTAGGCCAGACGCCACTGGTGTTGGTCGAGCCCGCTCCAGACCTTTACGTAAATGACATGGGAGACTCATCTGTTAACATCAACGTCTGGTGCTGGGTTCCTTGGACAGTTTGGTTTGACATGAAAAAACAGCTCACCGAGCAGATAAAGCGCGAGCTTGATGCAAAGGGAATAGAGATACCCTTCCCGCAGCGCGTGCTCCACCTGCCCCCGCCTGCCAGAAAGAAATCCAAGGGTGGACCTGCCAACCTGGACAGGGGACCCAGCATGGGGCCAAACGTAGAAGAGCTTGTGGAACAGGACTAACCAGATTAGGCTAGACTCTGCGCACCTTTTTGAGCGCACCTGCGACGCTTTGAAGTTCCTTTGTCACCCTGCCTGCATCTTCGCAGGTTATCTTTTTTGTCTCAAACACTGCCTCGTGCTTGCTAGTCTTGCGACTCTTTATCAACTCGATGTCAAAATATGTGCAGATGCCTTCCTCTCCTTGCATCAGCCTGTTGTGATCAAGGACAGCTGGTGATGTCTGGTACAGTTCTATCAAGAGATCGTTCAATTCTGCAAACAACTTGTTCTTTCTTTCGCCCATGTTCTGGAACTCCGGGAACTTTCTCTCAACTGCCTTAGCTTTCTCGTCAAGCTCTCTTGCAAAGCTCTCATCTTCAAACATTTTGGTAAAGAGCTCTTGGAATTCCATATCTGCAAATCCTCGTTTCGCAAGCTCTTCGTGCAAGGCCTTATCCGCCTTACCTGTCATATCTGCAAATACTGTCGTTGCACTGTCGGCAATTCCGGCAAGCTCTTTCTGTACTTCTATGACGCGCTTGTCTGCCTTGTAGTAAGGTAGCGCATGGAACTGAACGCCAAAATAGCCTGAGATATAGTAGCTGCCGACATCCTTGTTGAACTGGCAAAATAGCCTGTGAAGGTCATCAGTATTTGAGCTTGACGTACCGCTCTTTAGCCAACCTTTGAGCTGGTTTTCAAGTCGCTGATAAAAATTCTGAACATTCTGTGGGTCAAAAGTGTCTGTCTGTGTGACCGTGCCGTCGCCTAACATAGCAGTTGCCTTGCGCATCTCTATCTCCGGTCTAATAGACTCAAGGTATCCTGCCTGTATATCTTCGAACGCTGTATTTACCTGCTTGCAAAAATAATCGCTTCCCTTGAGCGGTATCCTCATCTCCCAAGCTGGCTGCCTATCTAGCATATATTCTCAATGACTTTAAATCTCACCACTGCGAATATCGAAAAGGCTCACCTTGCCGCCCGAAACTAAGGAAGACGGGGAAAGTTTGAAGGAAAAAAAAGTGCACGATGACAGCACAAGCAAGTCGCTAGTAGGAATGATGATGGGTGGTTCTGACAAGGATGCTTCTATAGTAGACTCTGAAACGCTAGTGTCGCAGACTCAGAACAGACTCTGGCGTGCACTCAAGCGCCGATATCAGTACGATTCATCACTTAAACCCGGACAAGACTATCTGCTAAATCATGTAAGCAGCAAGATTCAACTTGTAATAGTGTATGCCGACCTGGTAGGTTCGACCAACATGAGCATGACTCTCCCTGTTGACAAGCTCGTCACCATCATTCGCGCCTTTACACAGGAAATGTCTTCGGTGGTGGAGAGCCACAACGGCTTTGTGTTGAAATACGTAGGTGATGCAGTGATAGCATTCTTTCCAGCAAGCTACAACAAGCTTGCGGCCTGTGATAGAGCCGTCCAGTGCGCTCACTCGATGATTACTGTTGTAAAAAACGGCATAAACCCTATACTGAATCAATATGACTATCCCGAACTCGGGGTCAAGATAGGGATGGACGTCGGTGAAAACGTCATAGTACAGTACGGCCATGATAGGAGCTCGCCCATCGACATACTGGGCTACTGCATGAATGTTGCAGCCAAAATAACCTCGCTCACAGCACCTGATACCATATCGGTTGGCGAGGATGTCTACGAGCTCTTGCACCCCTCAGAAAAGGTACTGTATTCTGAAATGAAGTTGAACCCTGAGGTGTGGAAATATAGAAACAGGGTGACAGACAAGATGTACCGCGTCTATGCACTTGCGGGAAAAAGCTAGCGGTATGATTTCTGTTTTCTGCGTCTTGCGCCTGGACCGCCGAACTTCTTTGACTCTGACTGTCTGTGGTCGCCTGCCAGCAGGTGCCTGTCATAATCTGTCAGCTTTCTGCGTATCTCTTCTCTCACACTCTTTGTGAATGGGTGATCCCTGGGGTCTCTGTCTCCTTTTTCCTCACCAGCAAGCGCTCGCGAAATTGCGACTGCACTTGCAAAGGCCTGACCCATGAATCCTCCACCTGCTACCTTGACGTTGATGTCCACTTTGTTGCGCTGCTCGCCGATAAGTGTGAGTGGCGTAAGCACAAGCTCCTTTGCCACCTCTGGTTGTACAAGTTCTGCTGGGACATTGTTTATCCTTACCTTGCCTGTGCCCTTTGCTATAGTCGCCACGGCTCTGCTTGCCTTTCTCTGGCCTGGATAAAGCTCTATCTTGGTGGTCATACCGCTCCCTTCCATCCTATCTGTTTGGCAACGTCGCCCATCGAAATGTAGTTGGCCTCAGGCCTAGTTATCTTGGAATCTTCAAAGATCTGCATCTTGGCGCTTTTCATTTCTTCCGGAACCCCGATATATACCCTGAGGCGCTGAAAGGCCTCAATACCCCGAGTCTTTTGTTTTGGCACCATTCCCCTCACCATTTTAGTCAGAATGGTGTCAGGACGCCTCGGGTGGAACGGGCCGTGGATAGGGTTTGTTACCGAGTTTATCTCGAGATGTTCCTTGTACTCATCGATGGTCTTGTATCGATTTCCTGAAAGCATTGCCTTTTCCGCGTTGACTATGGCCACTCTGTTTCCCTTTAAGAGAAGCTTTGACACATGCGAGCACATTCTTCCTGCGATGTGGTTGGTCGCATCCACCACTATTGTTTGTGGACTTTTTTCAGCCAATTATGCGCACCCCCTTTCCTTCCGGGTATTTCTTTATCAACTCTTCAAGCGTTATTACCTTGCCGCCTGCTTGGTCTACCTTCTTTGCCGCCTGCTCAGATATACCAAAGGCACATACGGTCAGCTTGTGACCCAAGCTCCCTGTGCCAAGCACTTTGCCCGGGATCATTACTACTTCGTTTGCCTTGGTGGATTGTGCAAGCATACTAACATTAACCTCGCTCTTGTTTGATCTTGGTCCTGACACGCGCTTTTCAAGGTCTTTCCATATGGGGGCCTTTGTTTTCTTGGCCGCGTTACGAAGGATCCAGACTGTGTTATCAACTAGGGTATTAGCGAACATACGTCTTTATACGCTCCTAATCAAAACTTGAATCCCCAAATAAACGTACCTAGACATTCTTGGGGATCTTTAGCGATCCTATGACTTGCTTAAAGTTCTTGACCTTTGTCTGTAGCCTTTCTGTTGCTTCTTTCAGTATCTCCTCTGCAGTAAGCGCGCCATTTGATTCTAGAATCAAGATTATTTCGCTTTCGTCCTTGCCGTCTTTGACGACTGCAGCCGACGTAGGCTGCCATTTGGCGTGCTGCTTGCCTATTCCGAGCCTTGCATAGGCTTCAAACTTGAGCTTCTGACTTGGAGCTAGGGCGATTATCGGAATATCTTTGCTCACGGGCTTGACTGTTTCATCTTCAGACACTATCTCTCCTGAAAGCACCTCTTTGCTCTTGTCTGTTGCTTCAGAGTCGAGGACGAGAAGCACTCTGCACTTTGAGCAGCCTAGTGCACTACCACAGTCACATTCATGTGGCATGACAAATCTGCCGGGGTCCGTACGCAACGGTATGAGCCCAAGCCTGTGCGCGACTGCCTCGTCATGCATAACAGACGAGTTTTCCAGCATTACGACATCGTCAATGGCAAGCGTCGGGACCTCGCTTATTGCAAGCCTGCGCAGTGCGTTGATATACTGCCTAGGGACGTTTGTAAACTTGATAACTATCCTTTCATCGGATTTTTCAACAACTTCAACCGAGGGAGAAGCCAATACTCCAAAACTTCGCCAAAACATCCTTAAAAATCTACCGAACCTTGAAAAAATTATCGAACATAATTTGACACGCATAAATACCAGCAAAGCAAAATACCGGAAATGACCGACAAGTTCACCATAGTCCGTCTATCTGTTGACGGTGACAAGTTTGAGCTATTGGTCAAGCCCGATCCGGCACTTGAATACAAGCTGGGCAAGCGGGCTGACATTTCGTCCTTACTTGTGTCAGACGAGATCTATTCTGACGCAAATAAGGGCTCTCGAGCGTCAACAGAGAAGCTCATGAAGCACTTCAAAACCACAGATCCGGTGGAAGTCGCCAAGCTGATAATGACAAGGGGCGAACTGAACCTTACCACGGACCAGCGCCGCAAGATGGTCGAAGAAAAGCGCAAGCAGATTGTCGCATATATTCATCAGAGCTTTGTCGACCCTAAAACTCATGTGCCACACCCTGTCATGAGAATAGAGGCTGCTATGGAGCAGGCTCGAATGAATATCGATCCACACAAGCGCGCCGAAGACCAGGCAAAAGATGTGGTAGACGCGCTCAGGGCTATTCTGCCTCTAAAATCAGAAGTTTCAAAGTTAATTGTGAGGGTGCCTCCCCAGTATGCAGGCCAGTCGTACAGCGTCATAAAATCTACAGGGGACTTGAAAGGCGAAGAATGGCTTTCGGACGGCTCACTTCGAGTTGTAATCGAGATGAATGCGGGGATAAGGGGTGCTTTTATGGATAGGCTCGGCTCTGTTACGAAGGGAACGGCCGAGGTCAGGGAGGGCTAGTGCCGCCACTTAAAATATAAGTCAGAGCTTAGTACTGACCAAGGAGAGAAATAAATGAGCAATACGTTTTCCGACGGGGATTATCCCGTGGTGAGTTGACAATGAATGACATTCGCAGGAGATATGTAATACCAGGAGACAAGATAGCGGAAGGTAATTACCGGCCTCTGATGAACACAGTTAAATCCGGCAATGCACTTTATGCTACGCGGATCGGAATAGCAGAGACAGGTAGAGATGGAGCCAAAGTTATCCCGCTATCGGGCGTTTATATACCAAGGGTAAATGATTTGGTCATAGGTAAGATAGTCGATCACACATCGCTTTCATGGGAGGTTGACATTAACTCATGCTTTTCTGCACATTTGCCAGCTTCTGACATCTTTGGACGTGACTTTTCACCCGCGCGCGACGACATGAGTAAGCACCTTGCGGTGGGAGACATGATATCTGCAAGAGTCGCGGCATTTGACAGGACCCGTGACCCGATGCTCACTCTACAAGACCGCGATCTTGGCAAGGTTCCAGGGGGCGAGCTTTTGAAGATATCTGCGACACGCGTGCCAAGGCTGATCGGCAAGCGCGGCTCAATGATACAGACTATCGAGCAGGCAACTCAGACTCGCGTGTTGATAGGTCAGAATGGAATTGTTGTCGTAACCGGCAGGACGCCCGAAGGCGTAGACATGGCAGTCAGGGCAATCCACATGGTCGAGGAAGAAGCTCATACGGCCAATCTGACACAGCGGATCAAAGTTTTGCTGAATGTCCCGGACGAGCCACAGGGGACGTCGGCGGGAGGCAGCGGCAGCGAGGCGCCAAGCTTTGCAGGATCGCCTGCAGATTCTGGACAGGCAGA
>CAZPIL010000044.1:0-8719 GCA_964586705.1 uncultured Nitrososphaera sp.
TGGATGAAGCAGGAACTCGTTGTAGATAACTGCGCGCTTCCGATGCAAAACGGTCTGTCTGCGCGCAAGCAGCAACTAACAGGAAGGAAAAGTCTTGGAAGTCCACGACTTCAGTCGTGGGAGATGTCACATAGGTAATTCTACTTCTATCAGTTTCAGTTGAATTTTAAACTGTTGGCCACACCCATTAAGTAGAATTCACAAGTTGTATGGATAATGCATGGAATGATACCGCTAGTATTCAGATAACATATTAGAATCGTTGAGGGAATTTTTCCGGCTGTCGGCGATTTCTTTAAGTAGCCTGTTGATTTTCCTTCTGTTTCTTATTGCCTTGACAGCTCTCATCATGAGAGGGCTTGCTACCATGCCCAAAGCCATACCCATCATCATATCCAACGATATGAATCCATAGAACAATAGTTCGTTCGCCATGACCAATCAGAGACCTTTTGTAATTAGACCTGTACAGTATATAACGACTTTCATTGATGTCTGTTACCGTTGAATATGTGAGTAGCAGGATCTACTCGTCGTACATACTTTCGCCTATACCTTCAAGCCACTGTATTCAAAACCAGAACCTGCAATTCAGAAGAAAATAATATTGCGACAAAAATGGGTGGACGAGGAAGGCAAAGGTAACCCTCCTAGAATGCATCGCTCCTGTGCTCAAAGACAGTATCCTGGTCAAAGAACGGACAATTGACTACATGAAGCCCTTCCATGGCAGGAGTCACAGTAATCATACCTTCCGCACCTGTGATGTTGATGTCTGCTAACGTTTCAAGCAGTCTTGCGTTTGCTGGGTCTTCCCACTCTATGAAGGATATCTTCCACATCGGGCTGTAGTTTTCGTCCGTCGGATTTGCTCCGCCTATGCCTGCTTGGAAGCCCATTGGACCTGAACCTTCGATACCATTTGTGAACTGGAATAGGTCGACTGCGACCGGGGTCTGGGCAAGCCTCTCGTCTGCCTGCACTAGGGGAACTCCCATCATGTCTGCTGGCATTTCTGGAGTAGCATCCGTCACGATGTAATAGATGGTCTTGCCATCAGGTCCCCATCCTCTATGCGCGACAAATGTTGCTACCATGTTATCTGTGTCTATCTCAAGCACCTGTCCTCCCATGTATGGAGAGTCGTCACTGATGCTGTCCCTATCTTCCCTTATTGCAAGCGAGTCTCCATCCCACATGACTGCGGGGTGATTCACTATTGCCCCAGTTTCGGTAATGGCAAGCTGACCGCTTGACTCTGCTTCCATTATCTCTTCAACTGATCTAAGAACTGCAGGATCAGAACCGGAGCTCCAATCTATGTAGTTGAGCCGCATGAGCGGGCTGTATCCTTCATCACCGGGTTTGGCGTTTACCACTGCCGGCTGGAAGCCTAGCGGGCCATCACCTTCAACTCCATTTCTAAAGACGTAGACTTGGCCCATTGCTTCTTCTGGTGTCTGGGCTAGTATCGGCGCTACGTTTACCTTGAATCCTGTGATCTCTGTAAGCTGTTCTGCAAGTTCAGCTTCAGAAGCGTCTGTTGCAATGAGGTAAATGTCATTACCATTTTCATATGCTTTGGCCATGGGTATTTCTATCGGCACACTTGCGGAAGACAGTTTCAAGACCGAGCCGGGTTCTTGAGCATTTGCGCTATTGGAACTTTGAGTAGATGACTCTGCCTGCTGCGTACCAGCAGAGGTTATCTCGCCCGGCGTGTTTTCATCTATTGGCTGCAATGCTTGGACTGCAACTACAATAGAAACAATTGCAGCAGCGGCGATAATTATGGCTACTATTCCTCCTTTTTTCATGTCCATTAAGGTCCGGAAGGCTTGGAGAGATAAAAGAGAGACCTGTAACACTCGTAAAACAACTGCAATGATTCAAGATTGCCTTTAACCTTGCAAAAAAGATTGTTGATGGTCTTGTCGTCTGGTGACGGTTAGCAAGAATGTTTGGCTGCGTGAGACCCTTCTTGCAACCTTCCCATGTCATTTTCTTTCGTGCTAGCGTCTCTATCTCCGCTCATCTTATCTCGTTCCATCCGGTCTTACTGCACAGCTCTGGCCGATGCGCTTGTTAGCAGAGTAAAGCGCCCACATCAAAAGCCCTATTGAAGCAAGGCGCAGGGGCAATTGGTACTGTGCAAGAAAGCTCGTTGCAGCAACACCTGCGACGCCAAATGTTGTGATGAGGAAAAAGCCTGCCGATGTGCAGCCGGCGCAAGCGCTCGATATAAGTCCCAGAGTAGAGCCGGAGAGAAAAGACCTTCCTAATCGGACAGTCGATGTCTTAAAGATGTATACATTCATGCTCACTACTACACCCAGCAACGCCGCTACTATGGTGGAAAGTGCAAGGTTGGTGACTGCATCTGGGGGAATGTGGAAGGCAAGTACTGGTGAAAAGAAGAGGAGTTGATCGAGGTACGTCATCAACACCCAGAGGCTGGCTGCAACTGACAGTGCAAGGGCGACATACGCCTTACCTGAGAAAACTAAAGAGAACGAGTTCAAGGTTATTACTTCAACCCAACTTGTTGTCGACGACGGTCTTGAATGAAGAGTAAGGCTGAGCTCCTACCATTATCTCTGGATCAGAACCATCATTATTCATCACTACAAACGAGGGAGTGCCGGGAAACCCAAGACCCAGTGCGAGTTCAAGGTCGCCTTCCACATAGGATCTATATTCTCCGCTGTCAAGACAGGCATCAAACTGTTGTCTGTCAAGGCCCAAGTCGGCAGCAAACTTTTTCATGTTGCTAATGCTGGCCCAACCAGAGTTCTCAACTCCCTGATTCTCATATAGGTGGTCATGATACTCCCAGAACTTGCCTTGGTCGTGAGCGCACATTGAAGCCATTGCAGCTGTCAAAGAATCTGGACCAAAGATCGGAAATTGCTTGAAGATGAGTACTACCCTGCCATTATCGATGTAATCTCTTGCAATCTGGGGTTCTGTCTGTGTTGCAAACCTTTGGCAATTAGTGCACTGAAAGTCAGAAAAGTCAACGAGTGCGACTTCTGCATCCGGGTCACCTTTGAATGGCGCGCCGGAAGCAATAAGGCTTGATGCATTGAGCTCTTGTCCCGAAGCAGGCGTTTGCTGCTGTTGCTGCTGCTGTTCTTCAGATTCGCTGTCAATAACTGAAACATTGTTTTGAGATTCTTGTTGCTGCATGGAGGCCATCCCTGCACCAATTATTGCAATTATCGCTATTACCACGCCAGCCCCAGCGCCGATGTAAATTGTCTTCTTTTTAGAATTGCTCAATACTGTAAAGTTTGCAGCATGTTCTGGATAAAACTGTTATCTATGACTGATAAAATATTACTTGAACTGTGTGAATGCTGTGAACTACCAGGTCCTGAAGGGCGCTGGCTTTTTAAGAAAGGCTAAAAGCCGTATATCTATTGATACAGCTGCGTTTCCGGGTGAAACGTTACCCATTCAAACCAGAAACCTTGGTCAAAAGGCAGCCGCTCTAACTGCTTACCTTCGAGTTCACCCTTTACTGCGGTACCATCAAAATCCCATACACTGCCAGTCTGCAAATCAATCATAGATTCGTCCTTATATTCAAATTCAAGCACTTGCCCATCATCCCCAACTGTCCTGTCAAACGCTCTCGCCATGAATGGATAGTGCGAAGTTATCAGGATATGCCTGCCTTCAAGTTCATCGTTTATTGTATTTCTCTCTTCTATCTCTGACAGCGGATAAGCTCGATATGTCCCGCTATGCTCCAAGCCTATGACTATTTCTTTTGGCCCCAGCCTGTCGTCGCGGTGTGATACTGGAAACAATATCTCAGGACTTGTGTAATAATTTCCGTACGGGTCCGCGCCGTAGGGTCTGCCAAAGCCCGTGTCCTGTGATAGCACCTTTGTTTCAGGGTATAACGCCTTCCAGTCCTCCCAATATCCAACATCAAATGGGACTCGTTCTAGCATGTGGCCTGCGCGCTCTCCAACGATAGCCTGGCTCATCGCCTGACTCCAATATGATTCAGTTGACCTGTCGTACATCACCAAGTTGCTATTGTACAGCTTGCCCGATGTACCAAATTCTACTACTTCCCCTTCTATGGTGCGCTTGAAGACTTGGTTCGTGAAGCAGAGCGGACAATACGTAACGGCTACAGGCTCGCCACCTACGACGTCATTTACTATCTCGTGCCATACCAAAATATCCAGAGGATACGCTCTGACATCACCGTTTATCTCTAGTCCAAGTACAAGGTCGCCATTTTGAAGGTCTGCCTCCTCAGCTGATACGAACTTGGGTCTGTCTATGGACGGTATGCCATCGCGGGGTGGGCCACCACTAACTATCTGGTTAACGGGGACGATGGCCTTTCTTGTTTCTTCTTCGCCATCAATGAGCATCGCCGGGGTATGCTGTTCTGTTACGAAAACTACTGCACTAACTGCTACTGCCACAGCCACAGCTGCTACAAGCGCAATGACTGTGATGATGATAATGCCAGTTCTTGTTTTAAATGCGGACATTTCTCTTCAACTTCCTCTTCAACTGTATCCCTGCTACTGCGGCAAATCCCATAACTAAGGCAAGCGCGGCATATGATAGAGGTACAGAATAGTCTATGAGGAAAACGGATAACGAACCACCAAATACAGAGGGCAGAAATGATAACACAAGAAGCCAACTTCCGCAGCATCCAAGCGGTACAAGCGAAAAGAAGGAGAAGAAGGAGCCTATTGCTGTAGTGCCAGAGCCTGCGCCCATAACGGTCTTTTTGCGCCCTATTTCGCAGCCAAGGCTCCTGCCATACGATGAAAAATAGACCTGTGCACCAATCGCTCCGGCAGTTCCGCCCATGACAATGTAGTTGACGCTAAACGCAGCCCTGACAGCTGCATCTGCCGGAAGGTTCGGTGTTGTGACTATTACCACTATCAGGTACGCGGCAAGTGTGACAGCACCTGCCGCAACGCCCTTTGCAAGTGACCTTCTGGCATTGTAGCTCAGCTGCTGAGTGAGCATCATCATACATATTTTTGAAAAACTTGATATTTAATTTCATACTTCAACTGTTAAAGAATCGATTTTGTCCTTTAGTCTCTGTCTTTCGCAAGTCTGTCCGCCTTAAGTCTCTAAAAGTTCGAGGTTTTATGTGATAGTTTAACAAAGAATATCTTCTGTTACACTTATGGTCTGCCTGTTTGCAGGCAGGCAGGCAGTCAAGGAAGCGCCTGCGGGCAGATCCGGCTCTTTAGTGTGTCGTAAAGACACCTCCCTCTGTACATCTTCCTTCGCCTTTACTACGGGGAACAGGCATACCCATCTTCTCAATAGATACTATTACTATTATTCTGCCTCTCCTCTGGATACTGCTCTGAGCACAGATAGCGATAAGCCTGGTCTCCTTGAAGGCGATAAGAACCCTGCCAAGTCTGTGATTGTAACTATTCCTACAAGTCGATCTCTGTCCACTATGGGAAGTTTGTGTATCTTGTTCTTTATCATCATCTCCGCTGCCTCTTCGATGCTAGTATTGGATCCCCCTGTTATGAGTGGCCGAGAAGCTAAACCTTCAAGCTTGGCATGAAAGGGTTTTTCTTGCATGCCAACCCAGTTTACTACATCGCTGTGAGTAACGATTCCAAACGGCCTTCCGTCCTTTGTGACTATAACACTGCCAACTTTTTTCTCTGCCATCAATGCAGCCGCTTCTTCTGCTGTTTTTGAAGCTTCTATGCTAACTACCGTAGATGACATTATCTTTTCAACGCCCTCAAAGCTCTGTTCTACCAAGACTTCTACGGCCTCCTCCTTTGCCAAACCATTCACGACGTTCTGAACCGCGCTTGGCTCCATGTCGACCTGTTGCGCAATTGCTTCAACAGAAAGATCTGAGTAGCGGTAGAGATTCTCTATCCTTTCCTTTTTCATTTCATTCATTGAACTTTCCAAGAAACTATTTTCACCCTGTTGCTGTTACTACGTTGTTTTTAAAATAAAAAAGAGCTGCGTAGTGAGTTCATGGCGGCATCAGGGTCCACTGCACTTTATAGTAGAAGAGGAAATGCTTCCACAACGACAATAGTAGCGGCGATACCCTGACTTGTATGATACAAATTTACTACTAATCAGTACGGTTGTTGTTGTGGTGGTGGTAGTAGGCTCGATGAAGGCATCCTATACTGTTGTGGCTGCGATCCTTTCCTTTGTCCATGACAAACGTGAGAGAAAAATTAGGGACTAGGTGGTTGACGTTAATCTACTACTACTGGTCAAGAGCCGTGTATTACGTTTCCTAGGATCTGCACCACGCCGGGTTCTTGGACTTTGACGTGTAGTTTGAGCTGCCTGTCGAACCTCAAGGGCGTCGGAAATCCGATGGTGAGAATATCTACTTGCGCGGCCTTTAGTAGGACTATGCCGTAGGGATTGCTTTGATTCAGGCCCCAGTTTTCTGCAGCTGCATATGACAGAGACGTCACATTCTTTCCGTCTATGTCTAGATTCACAAATGTCATCCCTGATTCTCCCCCTTGTTTGGATATCCCTGCAGCGACGAAAACTCCCGGTCCCCGGAGTGTAACTAGCGTGTGCTCTCCTTCGATCGCTGGAGCCTTCAAGCCCTGCGTCCTTTGCGGGTTACACACGCCTGCTGCACAGTCTCTGTTTCTGACAATTCTGCTTACAACTTTTCTTGCTTTTGGCCTAGCCATATTTTTTCTCCTAGTAGAAAGGTATGGAAATATTTAACATCCAATGTAGGATATTTATGTAAGAAACATCCGCACAATTTCTGGCCTTATGCTAGGGCAGAATCCACATGATGTGACCCGTTACAGTCAATGCAATAATGACCGTCAGCTACTGCATCCCTCTTGCCGCAGTTACGACATGTGTCTATTCTGTGGCGTGTGAATGCCATCTGGTTAATTGCAGCAAGACAGGCCTTTAAAGTCTCCTTATATGAGAAGTTATATGACAAGTACCTTAAAAAGGAGAATTACGGAAAATACTGTATGAAGTACAGGAGCAGAACAGACATTGCTGCAGCCGTGCTTGACGCGGCCAGAGACGGAGCTTTGAAGACGCAGATGATGTACAAAGCCGTACCATCCTTTCCCCAGATTGAAGAGTACCTGGATCTCCTGATAGGACAGGGTCTGATGGAGTTCACCCAGGTTAAGAGCATGTATTATAATTCCGGCGAGTGTGAAAACCCTTGTGGCTTTAGCAAAACAGGTGGCTGCAGCCAGAAAAGCACTGGATTCTCTGGATAGCAAGGGAAGAAAGACCGGCAGGCTTTCATACAGATACAATAATGATTTCAATGCGTTTACATATAACCAGATACAACTCTGCTGTTAACCACAAGCAGAATGGGTTGAAAGAGATTTTTCATGCCTAGTACCGGTGGAGCGCCGGCAATTCATGCCTGTGGAGATTCCAAAGGAGTCGCAGAAGGAGAAGCAGAAAAGCAGTATGATGGCGACATGCAGATTACCGGAAGAAGAAACAGCGGGCGAAAGCCTGTCCGGGAAGCCAGCGCCCTTTAGGGCTTGGTAGTTCACACTACAGAAAAAGGGATGCGATTTCTGAAAATGTACAATGACGTGGGATGGATGCTATTTCCAAAGGGATCTACTGTATAGCAAGCAAACTCTGACAGCAGAAGCCTGCAATGCATTTTCGTGGATCTGATTTATACGCACGCACACACACATACTATACAGCTCTTCGAACCTCTGTCTTCTTGAGCGGGAGGGAGGCCTCCAAACTGGCGATCCGCGACTTATCCTTTTTCATGTCGTGCCTAACATTCATTCACACTTTTTCCGGCGCGGTGGAATCTAGCTGTAACCTGATTTGCTCTATCAGGTCTTTGTATGCGATAGGCTTACGCAAAAAGCACTTGACGTCAAGTTTTGGAAAGATCCTCATAAATTCTTCACTGTAGGCCTCAAAGGCAGTGATAAAACAGACCTTGGGTTTATCATCAATTTCAACAAGCCTCTTGTATAATTCAAAGCCGTTCATCTGAGGCATCTTGATGTCAATCAGCAGCAAGTCGTACATGCCGGCTCTAAACTGTGCGAGTGCTTCGGCCGGATCCTTGAAAGCATCAACGTCAAACCCTCCACGCTCCAGCGTCCGCTTGAAAATTCTTGCCAGATCGGGATCGTCATCGACTACCAGAATTCTGTGGTTTCTTTTAATTCCCACCCAATAACCTTAAGCTGATTTTCTTATTTAAACGGAGGGGGCTTGGGCGCCGGATAGTTTTGATGCTTCACTTTTCAAGGTTGAACATGAAAATACTGGGTTCTACGAAATAAGCGCCAAAAAGTGTCGCTCTAGTGGTAGTAGCAGTAGTGAAATAGTCACTACCTAGCATCAAATTCAGAATGCAGGCAAGGACAGACATTTCTATAGGTGATTAACAGCGCGAGCGATCCGTTCCATAATCAATACTGCTCCATCATCCCCAAACATCATCGAGAAGAAGGAGTATATCTGTCCTATTGTATAGAATTGGTCTTTTTGAAAACGAAAGCCCTGAGTCTGCATGTCTTCAAACAGAATTTCTAACCCTGTCATCCCTAGTATGCTCAACTCATTTTCCAGCGTCTTTTTGAGCTTGAACCCGCAAATGGTGAGATTTTTATTAATATTCCTGAAAGACGTAAGCTGTCGGATAAGAACTAGTCGCTGATGTTTTAAAAAGATT
>CAZPIL010000045.1:0-8699 GCA_964586705.1 uncultured Nitrososphaera sp.
AGAGGTCGCAAAATCGGTAGACAATGAGGTCGGCGACGGAACAACATCGTCGGTGGTCTTTGCCGGCGCCCTGCTGGAAAAGGCGGAGGAGCTCATAAACAAGGACGTCCACCCCTCAATTATCGTCGACGGCTACAATGCTGCTGCAGACCAGGCGCTCAAGCTTTTGGAAAAGATAGCAGTCAAAGTGGACGTATCAGACAAAGACCTGCTCATCAAGATAGCGAGGACCAGTATGGACTCAAAGCTTGTGTCAGACGACAGCCCGCTTTTGGGGCAAATAGTCGTTGACGCGGCAAAACAGATCGCTGAAAAAGTTGACAGCGGCACCAGAGTCGATCTTGACGACATCAAAGTAGAAAAGAAGGCAGGAGGCTCCATGCACGACACCAAGCTCATCAAGGGCATAGTCCTGGACAAGGAGATAGTACATGCAGGAATGCCAAAGCGCGTAGAAAAGGCAAAGATAGCTCTTGTCAATTCTGCACTTGAGATAGAAAAGACGGAAATGAGTGCCGAGATCCGCATATCTGATCCGCACCAGATGCAGATGTTCTTGGAAGAAGAAAACAGGATGCTAAAGGAGATGGTAGAGAGGATAAAAGAGTCAGGTGCAAACGTGCTGCTGTGCCAAAAGGGCATTGACGACATTGCGCAGCACTACCTTGCAAAGGCAGGTGTGCTTGCAGTGCGCAGGGTAAAGGAAAGCGACATGACCAAGATGGCCCGCGCTACCGGCGCCAGGATTGTCAACAATCTGGATGACCTTACTGCAAAGGACCTGGGCTCTGCCGACTTGGTACAAGAGCGCAAGGTCGAGACGGACAAGTGGGTATTCATAGAAGGCTGCAAGAACCCCAAGGCAGTGACCATACTGGTGCGCGGAGGATCCCAGAGAGTGGTTGATGAAGCTGACAGGTCGCTACACGACGCGCTCATGGTCATCAAAGACGTTCTTGAAAAACCGGCCATAGTGTCAGGTGGTGGAGCGCCGGAAGCATATATCGCAAATGAACTGCGCCAGTGGTCCTCAAGCAGGGAAGGCCGCGCGCAGCTTGCAGTTCAAAAGTTCGCGGAGGCACTTGACACCATCCCGCTCACCCTGGCAGAGAACGCAGGCATGGATCCGATAGACACCATGACAGAGCTTCGTGCGAGACAGAGCAAAGGTTTCAAGTGGACTGGCGTAGACGCGAGAAACACCCAGGTCACAGATATGTACAAGCAAAATGTGCTAGAACCGGTCGTAGTCAAGCAGCAGATAATCAAGTCTGCCACAGAAGTCGTGTCCATGATCCTGAGGATTGACGACGTAATCGCTGCCAACAAGTCCAAGATGCCTGCCGGCCCGCCAGGTGGCGGTATGGGAGGCATGGGCGGAATGGGCGGAATGGGAATGGAGTAATTAACACTCCCCTCCCCCTACTTTTTGCAAATGCGGCATTGTCAATTAACAACAAAGTAGTCCCGGCACAGCCTGTTTGATCGAGTCGATGCTGCAAAAATCTTCTCGCCTTAACGTTTCTACAGATCAAAAGCTTAAACTAGAAATACCGCACCATTGCACTCGTTTTGATGATTGAAAAGCTGAAGCAGTTCCAGCCGCTGGGCTCAATCGTGGTCATGCCGGACTTTTTCGTCGACCGCATCATCAGGATCGAGTCTGCAGAAAAGCTGCTTGCAGCTCTTGAAGAAAAGGCGCAAAACGGAGGCGGCAGCATCAGGGGCGTCCCCACCACAGACATCAGGGGCGGAAATGCCGTCAATGTGTCTTATGCCTTGGCCAAGCTGGGTGCAAAGGTCTCATTGTTTACGGTGGCAGATGATACGGGTGCTGCCATGTTAAGGCAGATGTTCTCTCAGTTTGGCGAGTCTGTAACTTTAAGGATACTTCCCGGAAGGCACGGCTGCACGACATCTTTCGAGTTTCCGCATAGAGACGACAAGGTAAACGTAATGGTAAGCGACGTCGGCGACAACGAGCAGTTTGGCCCCAACCGCATCAGCTCGCAGGAGGACCTCGCGGTGTTGAAGAGTGCAGACGCGGTCATGATCGTCAACTGGGCCAGCAACAAGAAGGGGACCGAGCTTACTGAACACGCATTCAAGAGCTCACCAAGCGCCATGCACTTTATTGATCCTGCAGACATAGCTACTAGAAAGGAGGAGTTCCGCGATGCGCTGTTCAAGCTGTCATCTACGACCGACTGTCTCAGTATAAACGAGAACGAGTGCGGGCACCTTGCCTCGGCACTTGGCATCGAAGCGTCTATCAGCTCCAATTACAGCCCGGATGAAGTCAAGACAGCAACAAGAAAGATAGCAGAAAGCGTCGGGATAACTACCGACTTGCACACGCGCATAGGCTCTGCCTGGTCAAACGGAAAGGATGTGGAATTTGCACATGCAGTCAGAGTGGATCCCAAGCTGCTGACAGGGGCAGGAGACGTATGGGACGCGGCAGATATTGTCGGATACCTCGCAGGGCTAGATCCAAAGGAGCGCCTGCTTTTTGCAAACTCGGCTGCTTCTCTATTCGTGCGCGAATCCTCCGGCGAGCCGCCTGCTATGACCAAAGTGTTTGAGCTTATCGAGCGTATCAGATAGGGCTTAAATCGCCCACGCGTACAGCAAAGACATGATCGAAGCAGACGACGCGGCAAAGGTGACCGACGCGCTGGCAAAGAACCTGGCAGGTGTTGCCATGTCAAAGGACAACTTTTCCCGGTTGCCTGACAGGTACTGGGGATATTACGCCAAGGGCCACGACGGCAAGGGCAAATTTGCAGTAATAGTCACGTATTCTGAAAACGAGGGCGATGTGGATGAACTCATCAAGATGTACGAGACATGGGTGACAAAGTCTAGGTCACCTGCTCCGTGATCCACTCTCGGAACTTGGAGATGGCAAACTCTTCAGACTGCTTGACAAACGTTGGATCCTTGGTGCGCCACTGTTCCTGGGGAATACCGTCAAAGAACTCTTGCATGCACAATATGAACCTGAACCTGAGGTTCCTCGGGTTTTCCTCTATGCCATATCGGCGCAGGACTTTTCCTATCTGCGAAAACGCCACATCATAGTCGCGCCTGAATGCCTCTAACTCGAACGTGTCGTGCAGTATATCAGAGATAGTGTCGAGGTCCTGCCGGAGAGTTATCATTTAGCCTTGAGTGCTTGCAGTTTTTTTGAGTAAACTTCCTTTATGTTCGAGTCCAGATCCAGATTGTATTTAGACGCGAGAAAATACAAGAGCGCGACTGATTCGGTGATCTCGAGTTTTGCATGTTCTGTATTGCCTTTTTCCATTGCAAAGGCTATCTCTCCAATCTCCCGGACAAGGTGTATGAAGGTGGCAGGCGTGTTGTCGCCAAATTTTTTGTCATAGTATTCTACTGCAACTGAGCTCATGGCCACTCATCAGACAGCTGGGTATTAAAATGATGCCGGCTTTGGCTTCGGCCACTGTACCACATGGTATATAGCGAGTGTTTGCGCCAATGTGTATGTTGAGAAGGGAGTTCCTTGCCCTTGCCGGTGTCGTCGCCGTTTTCGTGGCAGGCGGGTTGGCCCTCATGCAGTCAGGGTTGCTCCCAGAAGAGGGTGCAATGGACTTTCGCTCGCTCGAGTCGATATCACTCCAGTCCAAGTTTCAGGTGATACAGGAGCCGACAGATACAGACAACACGTACATTTATGCCATAAACGATATTGCGAAGCAGTCCTGGGAAATAGCAAAGAGTGACGCAAATGTGAAGAAGATATTGGAGGAAGTAAAAGGAACAGCCGTCACCATAGCCGCTGTCCAGCCAAGCGCGTTCGTGAGTCAGGATGGCAAGGTAACACACAGTGGTCAGGGTCAGGTTATAATCACTGCAAATTGGCAGCTAGTTGACGGCAAGAGGCATCATGGCGGAAGCTTCTCATCACTTGACGGCAAGGCCGGCGAGTCGCGGCAGAAAATATGGAACGTAATAGTAGATATTGACAAACAGAAGGTTATCAGCGTGACCCCAAAGCATGAACGCGTGATGGAGCAGGTTCTGACCACGAACATTGTCTATGGGGGAGTGAACATGTACCTGCCAGACAGGGCGGAAACAAAGCCCGGATCGACGGTAAAGTGGATAAACGATTCCAGCGTACCGCACAACGTGGTAGGGACTTATGTGACTGCTTCCGGCAAAATAACCCTGGACAGCGGCTTTTTCAAAGCTGACGAATCTTGGTCTTATTCTTTTGCCGAGGAAGGGGTGTTTGATTACCACTGTACCATACATTCAGGAGAAGGAATGAAGGGCAGGTTAGTCGTCAAAGAATGATTAAGCTTATCTATCGCAAGAAATAGGCAGAGGATACTGGCTTTACTGCCACTGCAGGACCAAATGTTCAACCAATGGCGACTTTCAGGTGCTTGAGTTTTTGCAGCTCATTTTGATAGACAGCTCATTGTCTTTGAACATAATTAGATGTACAGGATTTGCAACTATTATGACCTTGGTTCCGATTGGATGTATAGAAGACGAATGCTGTGAGCTGCGTATTAGCCTACCCGAGCCTAGCCGGACGGAATAAACTGTATCTTCGCCCTTGAATTCTACTGTCTCTATTGTTCCAGTGCCAAATTCTGCAGGGACAACGTCAATGTCCCCGGGCCTGAGCATGACGCTAACCTCGGATCCATCCTCAACGTGAATCCTGTTGTCCAGGGTAAACTCACCTATTTCTGTGGAGACATTGGTTGAATGGACCTTTCCAGGTATAAAGTCGGCCTTTCCCACAAACTCTGCAACGAAGCGGTTACGAGGATGATGGTAGATGTCTACAGGAGTTCCCACTTGGTGTATCCTGCCTTCACCCATCACTGCTATTCTGTCTGCAATCAGAAAAGCCTCCTCTTGGTCATGGGTGACAAAGATGGCTGTGACGCCGGCCTCTTTCAGTATACGCTTCAAGTCCATCCGCATGCGCGACCTCAAGTCCGGGTCTATGCTTGCGAAGGGTTCATCCAACAAAACTATCAGGGGTGAGGGCGCAAGTGCTCTTGCTAAGGCAACTCTCTGCTGCTGGCCGCCGGAAAGCTGATACGGATACCGTTCTTCAAGCCCCTGAAGGCCAGCAAGCTCTACCATTGCCTCTACTCTGCGGTCTATTTCAGCAGGATTCTTGTTTCTAAGGCCAAAGGCGATGTTGCGCCTAACAGTGAGATGAGGAAATAACGCAAATTCCTGCAGCACTATTCCTACGTTTCTCTTTTCTGGCGGGACAAACGCTCTGTCACCTGCCACCAAGTTCCCATTAATGAATAATTTGCCAGAGTTGGGCGCTTCAAATCCTGCTATCAATCGAAGGGTCGTGGTCTTGCCGCAGCCGCTGGGACCCAAGAGGGTAAGAATCTCGCCGCGGTGAACGTCTATGTTCAGGCCGTCCACGGCAGCAATCTGCTCCCTGCCTAGCTGCTTTGCCACGCCCTGAATTTCTATTATCTTGTCAGACACGCCGCTAGTTTGAGACATTTGTTACTCCCTCCTCCTCTCCCCGCGTTCCTGAGAGAGTATGACCGAGACAGAAAGAGCAGATACTCCGACCAATATGAGTGCAGCTACTGCAGCTTGAGAAAATATTACCGCTTCAGTGGAGGACCAGACGTGCGTGGCAAGAGTTTTGAATCCGATCGGCGAAAGTAGAAGAGTTGCTGGCAGCTCCTTCATAACAGTAATCATGACAAGCGCCGCCCCGGTCAGCACCCCTGCCTTGGCCATTGGCATGGTCACTGTAAGAAGCACCCTGCTGCCGCTGGCGCCCAAAGACCGTGCCACCTCCTCGACTCGAGGGTTTATCTGTAAAAGAGATGAGCGAATAGTGCCCACAGACAGCGGGATAAACAACACCACGTACGCAAATACCAGCAGCCCTATCGTCTGGTAGAACGCTGGCAGATAGTTTGCGCCAAAGGATACCAGCGACAGCGCTACCACTATTCCGGGCATCGCAAACCCTATGTAAGTTGCACGTTCCACCATGCTTGTCAGCTTTCCCGGAAACCTTACGGCAAGGATGGCGAGCGGTAAGGCAAGCGCGGCAATGACCAACGTGGCGATGCCTGCCACATATACTGTATTTAGCGTAATCGTGCCGATAGATGGAAATGATTCTCCGACCGCGACTCCCTGGAAGAACCAGTAGAACATGACACCTACAGGAATAAAGACACCAAGAGTCACGACCGCGCCGCAGAACAAAAGGGCTCCAAGTTTCCATTGTCCAAGCCAGATTAGTGTAGGCTGGCGCTTTGATCCAGGGCCCAGACTGTAATAGCGCGCCTTGCTCCTGAATCTATGTTCAGAGTACAGAATGGCAGCAACGAGTCCTACAAGAAGTAGAGAATGTACTGCAGCAGCACTTCGATCAAAGGCTAGCTGGTACTCTACGTAAATAATCCTTGTAAATGAGTCAAATCGCATCAGAGCCGGAGTACCAAAATCGCTCAACACGTAGAAAGCCACAAGCAGCGAGCCTGCCGCTATGGCAGGATACATGTGCGGCAGAGTGACGTGAAAGAGCGTTGAGCGAAGGTTGCATCCCAGAGTTCTAGCTGCCTCTTCCAGAGCCGGATCTATCCCGCGCAGGCTTGCCCGGGCAGTAAGAAAGATGTAAGGGTAGCTGAACAGGGTAAGCGCAAGTATTGCACCAGGCCAGCCGTATATTGAAGGAAGTGTATCTACCCCAAACGGGGCAAGCAGGTTTTGCAGTACGCTGCCTCGTGGCGCAAATGTCGCTATCAGGGCAAAGCTACCTACAAAGCTGGGTATCGACAGAGGCAGTATCATAAGAACGGACCAGATTCTCCTGCCAGGAAGGTCTGTTCTTGTGGTAAGAAATGCAGCCGCCACTGCTATAATAGCCGAGATCGCCGTGACAACAATTGCAAGAACTGTGCTGTTTACAAAGACGCTTATTGTGCGAGTCGAAGTGAGCAGTTCGAATAATCCATCGCCGATTCCAGACGCCCTTATTCCCAAATAAAATATAGGAAGAGCCATAGCTGCGGCTATGGCTACCCCCACTACGACGAGGGGGACAGATACCCGCGTCGCTTGTTGAAGAGACAGTTCAGATTCTACCAGCTTGATTTGCAGTCTCTAGATTGCCCCTACCTCTCTCAGAAGTTCCAGCGTGCCTTCGAGGTCGTCTATGTCAGCCAGGTCCAGACCGTCAGGTGTGTCTATCTCGCTCAGTGGAAGCTGTGGTCCGAGCACGCTCATGCCGCTTATCAGAGGATACTCGTAAGTCTCAGAGGAGAAGTAGCGCTGTGCGTCCTCGCTGAGCATGTAGTCTATGAACTGCTCTGCCAGAGTATTGTTGTCTGCTGTGTCGACTATGGCAAGGCCTGCGATGTTGACCATGGATCCTGCGTCGTTACTTGTGTAGTGGTGTGCAACAGGGTATGCAGGATCGGTGCTCTGGAATCTATGCAGGTAGTAGTTGTTGACAAAGCCCACAGATACTTCTCCGCGGCTAACGCCCTCTACTGTTCCAGAGTTGTTTGGATAGGCCACGGGATCATTGGCCATTATGCCCTCCAACCATTCCTTTGTTCTTTCTTCACCTTCCAAAACCCTCATAGCTGTTATGAATGACTGGAAGGAGCCGTTGGTTGGAGCCCAGCCAATCTGGCCACTCCACTGAGGTTCAACAAATCCCCAGATTGAATCAGGCAAATCCTCCTTGTCGACCATATGGATGTTATAGTCTACGACTCTCGCTCTGCCCGTTATACCAACCCAGTCGTCAGACTCTGACCTGAAAGCTGGATCAACCCTTTCCAACAAAGAATCAGAGATCGTTGTCAGCCGGCCTTCCTTGGAAAGCGCACCAAGTGCACCTGCATCCTGAGCAAAGAACAGATCCGCTGGACTGTTCTGGCCCTCTTCGAGTATGGCAAGTGCCATCTCCGCCGTATCACCATACCTTACTTCGACATTGATACCTGTGTCCTCCGAGAACCTGTCGATTATGGGCTGGACCAAGCTTTCGCTTCGGCCAGAATAGATCGTAAGTGTTTCTGTGCTAGCTTGCGCCGGTCCGGAATCAGAACCCGCGGCAATCACAGCAATCACACCGACTGCTATTGCAACGGCCACGATTCCGCCTATTATTGCAAACTTTGAGCTGTTGTTCATGTTAGGTCGGCCTAATTATCTCCAATGACATTATTTATAATTAGGCAATTTTCTCTAGCTAGAGAATGACCCACATTAGACCCGCCTAGTCAAGGTATTCAGAATCCGCAAATATGCCTGACGACCACTACTATCATCCACCAACCAGTTCAACTAGCTTCTGTTTCATTTTAAAAATCTTGTCAGTTAGCTCTCCAGTACCTTGGGCCGTCAATACTACTGGCAGGACTTGCTGTTGTCTTCTTCAGTAAGTGGGAGGACAGCAGTTGCCTCGCGGAATACTTTGCCCGTGTGGACACTGTCGAGGATGGCCTAAAAGCGTGCACAGGGCGTCTGTAAATATCTCTTTGAGATGGTGCTCGATGCCGCAAACCATCTCTTCGTCTATCTCTATTTTCAGTGCATCTTTCATGAGTACTTCCAGCAATCTGGTGTTTCGTATCATGCGTTTTCCGATGCGCTCACCTTCAGAAGTGATTTCTACGGTGCGTGGGGTATATTTTACCAGATTCATG
>CAZPIL010000046.1:0-8597 GCA_964586705.1 uncultured Nitrososphaera sp.
AGCTTTTGCTCAAGCGTAGCCCGTGTGCCCATCCGGATGAAAGATTGTAGGACATAAATTTCAGTCTCCGTTGTCGTCAGCAGAGGAATTATACCTTTTCTATAGGCGTGCCCCACTAGCCTACCATCGCGGTCGGCCACCCCTGCAAATCTTATCCCTTTGTCAAGCCTCAGTATGCTAACACAAAAGTCGCTAATAGTAAGCTGCATCTTAGTGTGGACAAGCGGCGTAAGAATTAAAGATTTTGGATGTATCCAACACTAACCATCAAACAATAGATTAATTTCAAAACAAGCGGCCATTTTATAGTATTTTATATCAATAAGCGATCACAAATTGATCAATGACAGATTGTAGGACAGAAATTCTATTTTCTCTTAGCAGTATATCTGGTCTGCGCCTCATGGGGAGAATTATCTGTCCATGATTGTTTGCCACCGCATCCGAGCCTCATACCACAGCTGAACTCGGTGCAAAAACGAGAATGCTGCAATATGACGCACAGCGCTGCTCAAGGCTTTTATACAAACCACTTCGCCTAGAACTCTGAAAGCGAGCTGATACTCCATAAGGCTATCTGGGCGCTCGATGTATTAGTTAAGAGGACGCAGCACGGGCAGGCATGATAGGTATTAGTACTGGCCTTGAAAAATCCAACACGATAGAGAGTATGATAACAGGAATTTGGAACTTGCTCTAAATAAGTTACTGCAGACAAGATATCACATCCCAGATAATTCAAAATACCTTGATAAAATGGATATAGAACAAGCAAAATCAGGGCCAAAGAGAGATTCGAGACGAGGGCATTGAAATGATAGCGACGGTCGAAGCCTTTAATCTAGACGGCTCTTTAAATGAGTTTTTTGCGACGCAAAAGTCTGATATGCCAGCTACTACAGATCATAGGCTCATTGGCATCCGCGGGCTGGAAATAGGAACCCTCATTGCTGCAATAAATGCAGGTATTCTACACAAGGCTACATGTACAACAAACTTCAACAAACCCACTGTTCGCAAGGGATGTATAGCCGCATCAAAAGTGACAAAGAAGGGGCAGTTAATATGACATCAAGGGGCGGCGTAGTGATTGTGAGGCTTGATTGAGTTGCAGACTCTTGATTGCACGGATGGGGGCATCATGCAATGTATCCAGATAGTAAAAAGGGGCGGCGTGGTAGCATTCCCCACTGACACTGTTTATGGCATAGGATGTGACCCGTACAATGATGCAGCCGTACGGCGGGTATTTGATATAAAGGGCAGGGAAGAGAAGAAATCTCTCCCGGTACTAGTAGGTAGTGTCGATGATGCTGAGAGCATTGTTTCTCTTGGAATAGATGGCAAGTTACTTGCAGAGAGGTTTTGGCCAGGCGCGCTCAGCATTGTGGCGCCACTTAAAGATGAAAGGATATCTGTAGCTGTTACGGCAGGAAGAAAAAGTCTGGCAGTAAGGGTGCCGGCAAACAGATGCATCCTAGCAGTGTTGAAGAACTGCAGATATTTAGTGGGCACTAGCGCAAACCCATCAGGAAAGAGTGCATCCAAAGATGCACAAACTGTACTAGAATCACTAACAGGATTTGACGCAATATTGACAGATGCAGAACCTCTTAGAGGAAGAGAGTCCACCATAGTGGACCTGACCGGTCCAAATCCAAAAATAGTCAGGCAAGGCGCAATAAATGCTGATACAATAAGGAAGGTGCTTGGAAAATGAATGACTTTAACCTCATAGTTTCCTCATCCAGGTTTAGAGAAGAGGAGGCTTGCCAAGAAATACTGGATCTCCTTGACTCATTTGGTGACCCAAGTGCAGAGGCAGAGTTAACTGAAATAAAGGGGATTATCCTTGTCAAGACGGCACTTGACCTGCTACAAGTAATTGAAGAACTAAAGAAACTCACAACAGAAGAACCGTGGATGATCAGGTACATTATGCGTGTCATACCTATCGAAAAGGTCATGCCAGCGGAGCTTGAACACATACAGGGCGTGGTTATAGATCTTGCAGTTCGCATTCGACCTGAGGATTCGTTTAGAGTGACTGTCGAAAAGAGGCACAGCATACTCCACTCCATGGAAATAATAGAGTGTATAGCAGATGGAGTTAAGCGGAGAGTCAACCTCAAAGATCCTGATTGGGTTGTGCTTGTTGAGATAGTAGGCAAGAAGGCAGGCATTTCAATCGTGAAAAAGGATCAGATTTTCAGTGCGGCTATAGAAAAGCGCGGAGGTTAGCCCCTTACCAAAATTGCTGCACGTTCAAGTAGAAAGTCAAGAAATTCGCTATGGCCTATCTTTGCACGACCAAAGCCAAGTATCGTTGCAAGTCGTACCTTCTTGGATCTACTGGGTGACAGAACAGAATCATCTAGCTCGAATTCTTCTTCAAGGTACTGGCCAAATTTCTTGAGTGCTCGGATATCCGTCGAAAAAGCAATGAAGCAGCCAGGTTGACCAGCCTTTAGTGCCGCTTTTTTCATGGCATCAGATATTTGGTTAGTACATGCAAGTCTGAGTAGGACTTCGGTCTCAAGTTTGTTTGCCATCATAACTTTTCGCTCAAGTGATTCGATGGCAATGCAAAGCGCACCTACGGCATGATCGTATCCATAGACGGCCTGGGAGTCTGCTGCTTGTACCTTCACATCAGGATGGGCAGCACGAATACTGTCAATGAGTCTACTCGGGTCACCTCCCATCCTTCTGACTCCGGCCACCAGCATCGACCATTTGTATTCAGCCACCATGCACCACCGTGACCACAGTTACCTCATCTCCGCTTTTCGTGACAGTATCAGCGCCCGCTATTGCCGCTGAATCAACGCCGTTTACAGCCACAATCAGGTTGCTAGGCTGCAACAGGCGCGGCTCTGAAGAGATATTTTGAAGGAATTGCAAAATTTCAGAAACTCTGGCAGAACCTTGGTCTAAATTGACCGTGGGCTTGCCAACCGCCTTTTTAGCCCCCCCGAGGAGCCGAATTATTATCATTCTTCAACAGTTTCTTCTTCGGAGTCTTCAGTCATTGCAGAGGATGCCTTTTCCTGTGCGGCCTTTTTGCGCATATGAGAGGTAATGTACCCTGCCAACTCGTTTCTAAGGACCTTGGATTTGACTATTGCTACCTCGCCCAGTACTTTCTTGTTAGTATCGAACTCTAGCCCGAATTTGTTGGGGTGTTTTTCCAAGAGCTCGCCGGAAATGCGCTTTATTCTGTTCATTTAAACAGAACAGCCACGTGGCAGATAATTTATAATTGTTGTGAAAGGAAAGCTTCAGTATTTTCCTGCAGTATCCCACCCATTTCAGCGTACGAGAGCCCCAAGGTCCTAGCTGATTCTAAGACGACGCTTGCTAGAAAAGAGCTTGAGAGGGCAGGCTTGTTTTCAAAGCAATGCGAGTAGCGCACCGGGCCATCAGTCTCAACTAAGAATCTGTTCCGGTGTGTATTTTTCAGAAGTACTTTCTTGTCGTCAGCATACACAAGTGCTGGCCCATACGAGACATAGAGCCCCATATCCATCGACCTTGCAAGTTGTCTTTTACTTCCTGCAAACCAATGTAAAAGAATACCACGTAGCCTATATGACGGCAATATATCAAGTACATCTTCAAGCGCGCGCCTAGAGTGTATAGAGACAGGCTTGCCTTCCCTCTCTGCAAGCACAAGCATGGAATTGAAAACTTTCTTCTGTACTTTGTATGGCACACCTCTCTCTGCCTCATACGTCCCATCAAGACCTATCTCACCTATACCGTCAATACTCTTTGTATGAGACTTGACGAGTTCAAATAACTTGTCCACATCTTCCTTGGCTGCAAACTCCGGGTGTATTCCAACAAACTGTCTAACGACATCGTGCGCATTGCTGAACAAATCGAGACTCCTTTTTGAAGTATCTAGGTCAACTGCCACAGAACAGGCAACTATCCTCATCGCCCTGAGCGATATCAGTATCCCAGGTACAAATCCAGAATATTCGTTGTCTGTAAGGTGCACGTGTGCGTCGTATAACAATTACTATACCATCATTGCCGCGAATAAAAATAAACTTTTAACGGGCGAATACAGAAACAGAGTGATGTCTTCATCTGGTCCCGAATTTGGCCTTGCCGCGATGTACCGCATAATGAAAAAGTCTGGTGCGGAAAGAGTTAGTGATGACGCTGCAGATGAACTGAGGAAAGTGATTGAAGAGGCGGCCGAAAGGATAGCCCGTCAAGCCGTTGAGCTTTCTGTGCATGCAGGGAGAAAGACTATCAAACAAGAAGACATCCGCTTTGCGGCAAAGAATGTCGTAAGGCTATAGATGTAGCTGATCAATTTTTGCATATGTGTAAGAATAACTTGTACGACAGTCTTTTCTATACGTATATCGCTTCACATGCTAACAGTGAACAGAATCACCTGGCCTTTCCTCAAATGGGCAGGCGGAAAGCGCAGATTAGCGCATCAACTTGCTGCTTTTTGCCCTAACCGCATCAAAAGATACGTCGAACCCTTTCTCGGAAGCGGTGCGCTTTTCCTTTATCTTGCCCAGACCCGAGAAAGTTTTCCTGCAGAGCTTTCTGATTCAAATGCAGAACTTGTAAACGTGTACAAGTGTGTCAGAAACAATGTGGACGAGCTGGTCAAAGTTCTCAAAGAACATGAGGCAAAGTATTACAGAAACCCCAAAAAGTACTATTACTATGTCCGCGATAACCTTGACGAGTGCAATATAGTTGAAAGAGCCGCGCGGATGATCTTTCTTAACAAGACCTGTTACAATGGCCTTTACAGAGTGAACAGGTCCGGTAGGTTCAACGTTCCACATGGAAGATACTTGCGTCCCGCCATATGCAAAGAGGAATCGCTTTACGCGGCATCAGACATCTTGAACAGAAGCGGTGTTTCGATAAGACATTCAGACTATGCATATGCGACCGCGACCTGCAAGGTTGGAGACGTGATATACCTCGACCCACCATATCTTCCCCTCACAAAGACCGCGAATTTTACTGACTACACCAGCGAGAGCTTCGACTATAATGATCACGTAGCGCTTGCAAAAGAATTTCATAGGCTTGCAAGAATTGGCTGCACAATCATGCTTTCAAATTCTGACTCTGTCGCGATAAGAAACCTGTATGAAAGCTTTGATATTAGAACTGTAGAAATAGGCAGATCAATAAACTGTAACGCAAAGAGACGTACCGGACAGACTGAGCTCGTGGTGAGTAGCGCGCAAGTCATTCGTAGACCGCTACCACGCGGACGCCGAGCTTTACAAGCATCGGCCCCACGAATGTTGTAAGTACGACTACTGTTCCGACAATTGGAAACAAGAATGGGCTGACAACGCCTAAATCTTGGCCTACCTTGAGTACTATAAACGAAAATTCGCCTAGCTGTGCCATCGAAAGACCGATTCCCATAGCAAACGTCTTGTCAAATCCAAACAGTCTGACACCACCGTACACAGCTCCCAACTTCCCCAGTATTGTTACTGCTGTTATCACGACTATCGGGATCCAGTATTCCGATATCGTAGAGAGGTCCATCAGAGCACCGATAGTGACAAAGAATATAGCGACAAAGATCTCTCGCGTGGGTTGTATAAGTGTCGAGACTTGATCTGAAAACCGTGTGCCTGCTATTATTACTCCAGCGAGGAATGCACCTGTTGCTGCAGAAAATCCAAGCGAGTGTGAGAGGAATGCAAGCCCAAACGCTGTGCCGAGCGCGAACATTATTGTTATCTCGTAGCGCTCAAGCTTGGAAATAAGCGAAAATACCTTGGGCATAACTATGACACCCGCTGCGATCGTTCCACCAATAAAGAGTCCTATCTGGCCTATCGTTGTAAGGATCTGCACGAACTCAAAAGAACCACTTACTACTCCGGAATGCATAGCGCTTATCATCACTACTGCGACGATGTCTTCTATGACAAGCACCCCTATCATGAGTAGTGATGACGTCGCTTCCATCTTTCCCATATCTTCAAGTACCTTGACTATGATTGCAGTGGAACTGATGGAAAGCGCAGCGGCAAGGAACATAGCATCGTAAAAGTTCCACCCAAATGCCGCAGCAACTCCAAAGCCTATGCCAAGCATTACCATCACCTCGATGACAGCTATACCCACCCCGATCCTGCCTATCGCACGCAGCTGCTTTAGTGGGAATGCAAGGCCCACTCCAAAGAGGAGTAATACGATCGCTATATCAGAAAAGCTGTGGAGCATTTCTGTATTCTGGATTAGTTTGAAGGGTCCAAACGGACCGATGAGTATGCCTGCAACAAGAAAGCCAAGGATCATTGGCTGTTTGAATATGTAAGCGAGTGCGCCCACACCGGAGCATACAAGGAGCAGGTAGCCAAGGTCTCCTACCAGCTCTATACCCACTGTCAAGTTTATCCTGCCATCAAAAACCTTGAAATTGCTTTATAACGGCAAGTCAAGATTACTTTTCAATTAGCAAGCATTTTGTTGTCAATGCATAAATCCTGCATCAAGGTTATATACGACATGTTCATTTTCCGCATTTGCGTGGAGCCAAAAAAGGAAGCTGAGGTAATAAGCGAGATTTTGCTCAAGGCAGCGAGCGAACCAGAGTTCCGCAATTCTATGATACGCGACCCAGCAAATGTTTTAGAAACATATAACATCTCGCCTCGTGCGAAAACAATAATCGCAAAGAGCATCAGCGATCTGACAAAATAGACTACCACTTTTTCCCAGCTTTTTGCCTTAGATGATAGTAGAGATACTGCTGTGCATAGCCAGCATGTTTGCCAAAGTAGCGACGCATTTCATCTGACAGATCCTCATATTGACGCGAAGTTAATTTGTCACCTATCTTTTTCTTATAAAGCCACTCATAGTGGTTCGCAAGAGCTCTAGTAATCCATACATCAATAGGGAATGCTTCAGATTTTTCAAGCGAGAAGAGGAGCACACAGTCGGCTATCTTGGGGCCCACACCGTGTACATGCAAAAGTTGCTCCCGAGCCTTATCATAACTCACCTTCTTGAGAGATTCAAGGTCAAGCGCGCCCTGCACGATTTCCCGGGCTGCCAGCTTTACCATCTTTGCACGATAGCCCAAGCCAGCTTCCCGTAGGCGAGCTTCGCTTACACAGTCAAGGACTTTTGCTGAAGGGAATGTGTGGAATTTGTGACCATCCAGCCATACTTGTTCACCAAATCTGTTGCAGAGTGATTTTAGCATCCTACGTATCATTGGTATGTTTGTATTACTTGCGCATAGAAAGGAGAATAGACATTGTTCAGGGTCCTGCCTCATCAGCCGAAGTCCAGGGTACAATTCAAGCAGGTTTTTCATAAGCGGATCCTTGGATATCTCTTCAAATATCGCGCTTACATCGTCATCAAGCCTGAATATGTCCCGAGCAGATATGCTTTTGGGAAATGACTCGAGTTTCAAGGGTTCAGAAATACAGAATTTGACAACTGAAGAACCATGTATACCATACCATGTGTCTCCAATTCGTTCCCACAGAAACTCTTGGCCGCTGTTTATGCAAAGCTGTGCGTTGAGGTGATGAAGCAGCGACATGGCATCTAGCCAGCTTCCAGCATTATTGAACCTGTCGCCGATAAACGTTAAATAAATGACGGCCACTCTGTCCCATTGCGTATGAGCTCTAGTAACAACCCCGCTGATCCGGTGGACATGTTTAAGAAGGCAGTTGAAAAAGGAAGTGAAGCCCAAAAAGAGCTTGCAAAGCAGGTCTCGTCGATACAGATGGATGCCATGCAGAACTACTTTGCCATGCTCAAAGGACTTAGTTTTTACAACGCCATGTTCAAGACCACAGTCCAGAGCGGCGGCAGGATCTCAATTCCAGAAGCTGAAAGGCAAGCGCTGGATATTGAGGATGGAGACTTGGTGCAGGTCATCGTCATCCCAATAGAACGCAAAAGAAAGAAAGAAGACTAAGTCACGAGATCCTTACCGGCCAAAAACTTTATCACAAGCCTATTAAAGGTCATAGGCTTTTCAACATAGGGCGTATGGCCAGAATCCTTAATTACTACAAGCTCACTTGCAGGAATTTCGCGGAATTCTTTTGCATATGGTAGCGGAATCATCTTGTCCGAATCTCCCCATACTACCAGAGTGGGATTGATGACTTCTGCTAACCTGCCTGTGAGGGGGGGTGCATATTTTATGCCAAGGAGTGTAGACATAAATGCATACTTGGCGTTTGGCAGTCGCATCCTGTTAACAAAGTCAAGAACAGTTTCTTTGGATACCGTTGATGGATCTTGAGCCATTTCTAGGAACGCTTTGAGCGCATTTTCGTATGTCGGATAAAGCGCTGACATGATATAGCCGTCAAGAACTGGAGTAGAACTCTTCATCATTCCTGCCGGCGCTGCGAGTACCAGCTTATGCAGGTTCCTCCCACGCCTTATAGCATACTCGGCAGCTATATGGCCTCCAAAGGATGATGCCATCATGTGAGGTCTATTAGTACCCACATTAGCAAGAAACTTGTCTATAAAATCAATAAAAAAGTCTACAGTATATTCTACATCTGGCTTGTCACTGTACCCAAAACCAATGATGTCAGGAA
>CAZPIL010000047.1:0-8546 GCA_964586705.1 uncultured Nitrososphaera sp.
GCTTCGCGGCAGGGTCGTCTATAGTGGGAACTTCGTCGACTTGGGTATCAGCCACGCCTTCGTCGTAGAATATAGCTCCCCCCTTTGTCACTTCATTAAAGTGACGGAACACCGTCTCGGCGTCAAAGGATACCAGAACGTTGATCACGTCCACGGACGACCTTATCGGTTTTTCTGCAACTCGCACTGTAAAGTAGCTGTGCTCCCCCTTGATGTTAGAGTAGTATTCGCGCTTGCCAAATACGTGAAGGCCGCCGACTGCGCAGGCCCGGGAAAATATGTTTGCAGCAGAATCTACGCCGGATCCCTGAGCGCCGCCTATAAGCCATGAGAGGGAGTTTGTCATCATAATGATTTTCCGGTCCCATTCCTTGCTTTTAATAGTTTACAGAGTGAAAATGGTCAGCCGCCGCCAGTCGCAGCGTCAAAAATGCAGCATTCGCAAGAGTCTTTTTGCCCACAGTATGGGCAGACACACATGCATGACTCGATAAGATTCCCGCACAAGTCGCACCGGACCACTTCGTCGCCTGACATTTGCTTTCTCACCACGTCCAAAGTTTTTATACTTTATCAAGGCTGGTCGCCGCAATTCATGGCAGGCGCAGGGTATCATAGTGAATTAACCGCCTACTACAGAGTGCGCAGATCCGACCTGAGCTGTTGTATTTTATTATTATTGTTGTTGTTGTATGCGCATCAGATTCAGTGCAGAACCGGCCTTGAACCACAGGATCTGTGCATGATTGTACGAGTGTTTTAGTAATATTTCACAAGCAGTGCCATCGGCGTGGCTTGCTATGCACTTTAGTGGTTTACCCTGCTGCATGTCTGCGAGGCCGGTTATGCTTATTCTGTCGTCTTCCTTTATTCTGTCATAGTCTGCAGGGTCTTCGAATGTGAGTGCCAGAATTCCTTGTTTTTTCAGGTTCGTCTCGTGTATCCTCGCAAATGACCTTGCTATCACGGCAGCGCAGCCAAGGTAACGCGGGGTCATGGCAGCATGCTCGCGGCTTGATCCTTCGCCATAGTTGCTGTCACCTATTATGACCCAGCGAAGACCGTTTGCTTTGTATGCGCGCGCTATCTGTGGATATGGCCCTATTTGGCCGGTTAGCTGGTTTTTGCCGCTCCCCACCTGGTCGTCACGAAACGCGTTGACCCCGCCAAGCAGCAGGTTATCACTTATCCTGTCCAGATGCCCGCGGTACATCAACCAGGCTCCCGCCGGCGATATGTGGTCTGTCGTAGTCTTGCCCTTTGTCTTTGCAAGCACCGGTAGTTTCTCAAAGTCCTTGCCACCCCACTTGGCAAACGGCACAAGTTTCTGCAGTCGGTCACTTGCTGGATCGATCACCACCTCAACGCTGTCAAAGTTTTCTGCAGGGGGTACGTACACGTCCCTTGCCTCTGCAAAGCCGGCCTTTGGAACCTCGGGCGCCGGTTTGGGCGGCTGCAGCATGATCCTTGCACCGTCCGGTGCAGTCAATTCGTCTTTTAGCGGGTTAAACGACAGTCTGCCGCCAAGCGCCAGGGCAATCACAAGTTCAGGGCTTCCAATAAAGTTCATGGTTTCCCGCCGGCCGTCATTTCTGCCGGGAAAATTACGGTTGTACGAAGTGACAATGACATTGGGCTCGCCTTTTTTCAGCTCAGGTCTGCTCCACTGGCCGATGCAGGGGCCACAGGCATTCGCAAGCACGTTTGCCCCTATCTCCCTCAACACTTCCATCTGTCCGTCCCGCTCTATCGTTGCCCTTATCATTTCAGAACCAGGCGTCACCTGAAGTGATATCTTGGTCTTTAGGCCATGCGCCTTGGCCTGCTCTGCAATGTCTGCTGCGCGGGACATGTCCTCATATGACGAGTTGGTACAGCTTCCGATGAGCGCGACAGAGATGTTGTCAAGGTAGCTGTTCCTGTTTACCTCCTCTGCCATCTTTGAGATAGGCCTTGCAAGATCCGGGGTATGAGGACCCACGATGTAGGGTTCTAGCGTCGACAGATCGATCTCGATCAGTTGGTCAAAGAACCTTGAAGGTTCTCTTTCCACTTCGAGATCTTCTGTCAGCAGTTCTTTGTGCTTGTTTGCAAGGTCAGCAAGTCCGGATCTGCCTGTCGCCCGCAGATATGCGTCCATGCGGTCATCATAGGCAAAAACCGAGCAGGTGGCGCCAATCTCTGCCCCCATGTTGGTTATCGTGGCCTTCCCAGTACAGCTTATCGATCTAGCGCCCGGTCCGAAATATTCAATGATTGCATTAGTGCCGCCAGACACTGTCAACTTTGACGCGACGTAGAGTATGATATCCTTTGGCGCGGCCCAATTGTTCAGTTCGCCTGTCAGGTAGACCCCTATCCTCTTTGGATAGAGAAGCTCCCAGGGCATTCCTGCCATCACCTCCGCCGCGTCGAGACCTCCGACTCCGATTGCAAGCATACCAAGGCCGCCAGCGTTGGGCGTATGCGAGTCAGTGCCTATCATGAGGCCGCCGGGAAAGGCATAGTTTTCGAGAACGACCTGGTGGATGATGCCGGCGCCCGGTTTCCAGAATCCTATGCCGTACTTGCGGCACGCCGATTCCAGGAACTGGTAAACTTCATTATTCTGTATTATTGCAAAACGCGTGTCAGTTGCGCTGTCGACTTTGGCCTGTATCAGGTGGTCGCAGTGCACGGTGGTCGGCACCCTGGCGCGCTTCAGGCCAGCCTGCATGAACTGCAAAATAGTCATCTGTCCTGTCACGTCCTGCAGGGCCACCCTATCAGGCTTCAAGAAGACATAGCTTTTGCCCTTTTCAGGTTCGTACACCTTATCGGCAAGGTGACCTATCAGTATTTTTTCAGAAAGCGTCAGTGGCCTTTGGACCATGTTTCGATAAGCCTCAACATTATTGGCAAGCTTTTCATAGACTTTTCCGACTAGCGCGGGCGTTGTCTCTATCATATCCACCATCTACATGAAAACCGGCGGCTTTGTCAAATATCTCTTTTTCCCTATGCTTTAATAGCTAAAGCTGCCGCAGAGAGGCGGTTGGCCAGAAAATTTGTACTCTTCCTTGCAGGCATAGTCGCGGTTATGGCGGCGCTGATCGCGCTGCCCAACCTAAATCAGCAGCAGGAAGAGCAGTCGATGCCGGGCATCGAATACAGCAGGCAGCAGCTGGCAAGAACGGATCAGGGTCTTGTGACTCAGAGTGCGGATCTCCTGAGCATATCAGAAGATGGGTCTGCCACTCACATGCAGGTAGGCGGCCAGGAAAGGCGCTTAACGCTTTCTAGTGAGGAGCTTGGCAGGATAAGGGCGCTGATACTTGAAACAGGGTTCATGCAGATACCCGTGACGAACTATCCGCAGTCAGATGACGCGGCCGAGTTCACAAAGTACACGCTTCGGGTGAGGACTGAAGACGGTCAAAAGACTTTCAACTGGGTCAACCCAGAAGCACATGAAGGTGTAATTCCCCCCATAATCCTGAACATTGGCTCGCAACTTGATGCAGTCATTGACAGAACTAGATAAGGAGACAATATGTATATAGAGCGTTTCAACGCAGTTTGGCTGTAAATGACTATATCGCTTGTTTCCAGCGAATCTGCAGCAAAAGGCATCAAGGTGGACGGGCAAGTAGGAACTGTTCGCGGAACCACCCTTTTGAAGCGGGGCTTTGCGCACATGCAAAAGCATGGCGTAGTCATGGACGTTACAAACGTCGAGCAGGCCCAGATAGCAGAAGAAGCTGGTGCAGTAGCGGTAATGGTTCTGGACAAGTTGCCTTATGATGTCAGGAAAGCCGGCGGCGTCGCCAGGACAGCGAGTATCAAAGTAATAGAAGAGATAATGGACGCAGTCACGATTCCTATCATGGCCAAGTGCAGGATAGGCCACACAGACGAAGCACACGTTCTCGAGATAACGGGGGCAGATATGATAGACGAGAGCGAGGTTCTGACACCTGCAGACGAAGAGCGGCACATCTGGAAGTGGGACTTTACCACACCATTTGTCAACGGTGCCAAGAACCTTGGAGAAGCGCTAAGGAGAATAGAGGAAGGCGCTGCCATGATACGCACAAAAGGCGAGCCGGGTACCGGCAATGTCGCCGAAGCCGTGACGCACATCCGCATGGTCAACAATGAAATACGAAGGGTCAGGTCTCACCACCAGGATGGAGACAAGCAGGAGCTGATGAAGGCTGCGCGCGAAATGAAGGTGTCCTTTGCAATAGTTGAAGAAACGGCGCGCCTGGGCAGGCTGCCGGTGGTCAATTTTGCGGCAGGCGGTATAACTACCCCGGCAGATGCAGCATTTTTGATGCGCCTTGGTTGCGATGGCGTATTTGTGGGGTCTGGAATATTCAAGTCAGAAGACCCGGCGCAGCGCGCCAGAGCAGTAGTGCTTGCGACAACTTTCTACGACGATGTGAAGGTGGTAAAGGAGGCTCAAAAGATGGTCGATGAAAAGAAATCATTGCTTGGCCTAGATACAAAGAACCTTGAGCTTAGAATGCAGGAAAGGGGACAGTCAGCTTGACAAAAAAGCAGCTGACAATAGGCATCCTTGGCTTTCAGGGAGACATTGAAGAAAACATTGCTGCGACAAAGCAGGCCATGGAAGGAATGAAGATAGGTGGCAATGTAGAGCTGGTGCGCTACCCGGAAGATATGGAGCGAGTTGATGGCCTGATTCTACCCGGCGGAGAAAGTACGGTTCAAAGCTCGCTTGCCGCAATCCAGCGCTCGCTTCCCATCCTGAAAAAACGCATAGCCGACGGTATGCCAGTCCTTGGCACATGTGCAGGTATGATAATGTTGTCAAAGAGGGCGTACGACAGAGTGGTAGGCGAGACCAAGCAAAAGACCATAGGCAACCTTGACATCGTTATAGAGCGCAATGCCTTTGGAAGGCAGAACGACTCGTTTGAAGCCGATCTGAAGATAGACATGCTGGGCAAGGGCTCGTTCAAGGGTGTGTTCATAAGAGCGCCTGCAGTAGCGGAAGCTGGCAAGGATGTAGAGGTAGTTGCAAAGCATGCGAACAGGATAGTAGCAGTCAAGCAGAAGAGCATCATAGGCACAGCGTTCCACCCAGAGCTTGCCGGCGACGCGCGGATACATAGACAGTTTGTCAAGATGGTTCTGGACTACAAGCGCGCCAGATAATCGCAGCACTGCATGCAGACATACAGTGAACCATCATGTCCTGAAGAGCGCTGGCTTCCCGGGCAGGCTTTCGCCTGCCGTTTCTTCCCCTTCTTCTTCCGCTAATCTATTGTCGTTGTTGTACATCGCTGTACAGATTTCTCGCTTCTGCGATTCCTCTGAATTTCCGCAGGCGTAAATTCCCGGCGCTCCACCTGTAATACGTGTAAAATTTCCTTCAATCCGTTCTGCTTGAGGTTGACAGCAGAGTTGTAGTCTCTCTCTATCCAGTAAAGCACCACAGTTTGGACAGGGTAGGTACGTACTGAAGCTCGCTGGAATTATAATCAAGACAGGGGTGAGCAAGTACGGCATCGTGTTGTTTGTGGTCATAATGGTGCCCCTCACAGCCATAGGATTGACACCGAGGAGAAGAGAGGATACGCTCGACTACATCTATTGACACATGATAAGGTTGTCCATCAACTGAAGACTTGGCAGAACTCAAATGAGCAACATTTTTCTTTGACGAGCGCGCCGGAGTAGGTATTGGGCCGTTGGGACGATCAGTACGGTGGTACAGGGTACAGGGGCGGAAAGAGGCGCAACTGGGCAAGAATAGCCAAGTTTGTCATATTGGGAGGCTTTATCATCCTTGGTACCGTCATGGCTGCCTTCATTATTCCCCGCGCAGGCCTACACATCGAGATCCACCAGAGAAGCGAGGTCATAGGTACTATGCAGACCATAAATGTCAGAGTGACGAACAACACATTTGAGACCATGCGCGGCGTCACCGTGCAATTCGGCGACGGTGATGTCTTTGAGCTAGGTGATTTGGCACCATTCCAAGGCAGGCTGTTAACTCCGGATGCAGACAACCTTGACTTTGACATGGTTACGGCCACTGCAAACGGCGGTGAGATTACGGTAGTAGAGCACAGAGATTTATCGACAGTCCCTGAAACGAATTGAAGTAGATCGCACGCACTCACATTTATCGGCTGTAGTACCAGCCAGACTTGCCAAGAACACGCATAAGCTTAGTGCCTGATAAACATGTGATAAATTGCAGCTACTGCAGATGCGATCTTATAGCGGAGTGTGTTCCAAGCTTGTGGACATAAATTTCGCCAAGCGCCTTTTCCCCTGCAACATCTTCAACCAATTGGAGGATCAACATTGTATGGGTTACGGTTTATATCCCCAGTTGCTAGTCATAAGATCATGCAACAAGACTTGCGGCAGGTTTGCTAGACGATTGCGGCACTTCCGTATCTTTTGTATTGTGAGAAAATCTTAGGTGATAGAAGAGAAAATGTTCAGTGATATTAGACTTGACGGGAGGGTCCAGAGAGCGCTTGTAGAAAACGGATTTGAAAAGCCCTTTCCAATACAGGAAGCGGCAATACCGCTCATACTCGAAGGCAAAGACGTCATAGGCCAGGCACATACAGGAACGGGCAAGACTGCCGCATTTGTGCTCCCGCTACTGACAAAGATGAAACCAGACAGCAGGCAGGCGCAGACGCTTGTTCTGGTGCCTACCAGAGAGCTTGCAATGCAGGTTACAAAAGAGTTCCAAAAGTTTTCCAAGTATTCAAACATCAGAGCAGTCTCAGTTTATGGCGGCCAGAGCTTTGGTCTGCAGGCAGGCTTGATGAGAAAGGGCGCGCATGTAATAGTAGCGACACCGGGAAGGCTAATAGATCACCTAAAGCAGCGCACGGCGAGGCTCGATGGTGTGCAATTCGTGGTGCTTGACGAGGCTGACAGGATGCTGGACATGGGGTTCATCGACGACATCACGTTCATTCTGACAAGGGCAGGAAAGGAAGGCAGGCAGACTATGCTGTTTTCTGCCACGATGCCGGCCGCGATTCTAAAGCTTGCAAGAGAACACATGAAAGGCGACATACGCGAGGTCAGGCTTAACACAAATGAACCATCGCTTGCCAGTATCGACCAGTCGTATCTACTGATTGAGGAAAACCAAAAACTGAACCAGCTCATCGCACTCATCAAGCCGCATAGCAAGCAGCAGATCATTGTGTTTGCCGCAACAAGGAGGAGGGTAGACAAGCTTGCGTCTAGCCTGAAAGGCTCCGGGTTCAAGGTTTCTGCCATACACGGTGACCTCTCCCAGAAGGAGAGAGAAGTTGTCATGGGTAGGTTCAGAAAAGGTACAGATGCCATACTTGTAGCTACAGACGTTGTCGCAAGAGGAATAGACGTGCCGGCAGTTGGTCATATCATAAACTACGATGTGCCCGGTGAACAGGACACATATTTCCATCGTATTGGCAGGACTGCTAGGGCTGGTGCAAAAGGCAGGGCAGTCACGCTTGTCACCCCGGATAGGTTTTCAGACTTTGAAAGGATAATGCGCAGGGTAGATATCCCGATAAAAATGCTCAACGAGTCGATGGGCCTTGCGGTTCCGACCATAAGGCAGGGCGGACATGGCTTTCATCGCAGAGGAGCCAGTAGTAAGAAATGGAAAAAGCAGACGCCATTTGTACGCAGCGGTTCATCAGGACCACGCAGGCAGGGCGGCTTTTGGGAAAGGAAGTCACGCGGACATGAAAACAGTGGACGCGGATTTCGCAAGAGATGAGAAATAGAAAAAACATGGTACTTTCCTTGGCTAAGGTAGTTGCCACTCGAGATTTGTTTGTATCTGCGTCCTACTGAAGAAGTTCGGCGGTAGCGAACCTGCTACCTACATTCGTGACCCTTACCTTTGTGTTCTGGCCAACCTTGCCGTTCTTAACAAAGATTACAAAGCCCTGAACTCGGGCTATGCCGTCACCTTGTCTGCTTGTTTCAGTTATCTGCACGTCGTATTCTTTGCCTGTTTCCACAGGTTTTGGACCATAGCTGCCGAAGCCGCTACCTCCACGTCTTTCATATGACATTAGTCACCTTTCATACTTCTCTATGGACATATAAATGCTGGATGAGAAGAAAGTGTGAAAAAGTACTGAGGCGCGACGTACCTCGGTGTCACAGGTAATGAGATGGGCAGTCCTTGGAGTTTTTGTCTTGGCTTTCTCGTCGTACTCTTCCAGCAGCTTGTATAACTTCTCATTATCCTTCATGGTGTCACCTACTGCCTTTTTGACCTGATCTTTTATGGGCCTAGCTGCTGTATAGGTCATGTCTGGTACTTGTAATCTTTCTTACTCCAGTTTCTTTAAACGTTGCCTAATCCATTTCCTAACTTCAGTCTCGCCAACTTCGCCGGTTGCTATCCTGACTACGAATCTCAGACCTTCTTGCGCAGCAACTTTGATAGAATATCTGTTTAATCGTAGGAAAATGTCGGCTACACCAAAGGCAGTCCTCTTATTTCCATCTAAAAAGGATGGTCGACAATAATGTTGAACAGCACGTAGGCAGCT
>CAZPIL010000048.1:0-8525 GCA_964586705.1 uncultured Nitrososphaera sp.
AGCAACATAGACTCAAAGGTGGTGGCCAATAACCTTGTGCGGCTAAACGAAGCATGCCTGCATTATGTGTGGCAGCCACTTGAGCAGTCACAGCAGCAGTCACTAGTCTACGACGAGCGCCCCGCAGACCTAGATGCGGAACTTTTGCGCCTGTCAACAGAAGCTCTTGGTTCAGACGATGTGGCGCGCTTTGCAGTCAACGAACTTCTCGGTCCTGCAGCGGCTGGTAATGCCGGTGAGGCACTTGACGTCGTGTGGGATGAGTTCAAGAGAAGGAGAACGATGAGGGAAAGAGAAGGAGAAGGAGGAAGAGGCGGAAGGGGAGGAGAGACAGGCAAGTGATAAAGGACCTTGAAATGAAGGAGTTCATATCCCACAGGGAGACCAAGATGGGCTTTGGAAAGGGAATAACGGTCTTTGTAGGGCATAACGGATCTGGCAAGTCGTCGGTCATAGATGCCATAACTTATGCGCTTTTTGGAGAGCACACCAGAAAGGCCAACCGCAACCTTATCCGCCGCGGGAGCCAGGGACAGCAGCCTGCTGCAGTGCGGCT
Organism: uncultured Nitrososphaera sp.; assembly: GCA_964586705.1. Lineage (GTDB taxonomy): Archaea > Thermoproteota > Nitrososphaeria > Nitrososphaerales > Nitrososphaeraceae > Nitrososphaera. The sequence continues at coordinate 557 of CAZPIL010000048.1, forward strand.
GTGCTTTACGCTGAACTCTAGGGAATTTCAGATATCAAGGTCGCTTACTGCTTCCGGCTCGGCTGCATTTTCGCAATTAAAGCTCGTGTCAGAAAACGGCAGCGCTGTTGATAAAAAGCTGGCAGGGGGAGAGCGCAAGCAGTACGGAGAATCGACAAGCGCTGAAGTGGCAAAGGTTCTTGGCCTGGATTACAAAAAACTGCGCGTGGCTGCCGTGGTACAGCAGGGCGAGCTTGTCCGGATAGTAGAAGCCCAGCCCAAGGAGTTCAAAGAGCTGGTAAACGGCCTGATAGGTATCGACAGACTAGACGTTGCGTTTTCGACCATGAAAGATGTCATATCCGGCTTCCGGGACAGGCTTCGGGACGAAACCGGCTACAGCGACGAGGACATTTCAAGAGTCAGGCAGACGATTGCAGACAAGGAAAAAGAGCTTGCACAGAACGAGTCGGTCCTACAAGAGTTTGAGAAAGAAAAAGGGCTGATTGAAGACAAGGTGAGAAAACTCGAACAAGAGATCGAGCGACTGGAGCCCATGATAGCACAGTCAAGAGAGCTTGCGACACGAGAAGAGCTCTTGTTGAGACATGTCCGTGAAAAGAAGAATCAGGTGGAGACCGAAGCTGCAAAACTCAAACGCATAGTGGCCGAAGCAGACGACACGCTGAAACTTGTCCAAAGCAAGGACGAGACTCAGATGAGGGTCCAGATGATAAGAGCCGAGCTTGAAGAAATCCAGGCTGACATGGTAAAAAATGAAGGCGACACAGGCAGGCTCAGGGGACTCTTGGAGTGCGCCGGCAGGCTAGAGATTCAAAGCGACGGCAGATGTCCCGTGTGCGGCTCGCAGGTAGGGACAGAAAGACCTGGCAAGCTTGACAATAACAACAACAACAGCATGTTTGACGTCTCACACATCCGAGGCGAGATTGCAAAAAAGCAGGAGGAAATGTCCCGGCTGCAAAAAAGCAGGGTCGAACTCGTACGGGAAGAAAAACAGCTATCAGAACTTGACAGGCGCATTGCTTCGGCTGAAAAGTTTCTTGCCGACAATTCTATCGAGTCTAAAGGTGATATTGAAAAACTGCAGGCTGATCTTGAAGAGATGACGGCCGGCCTTGCAAAGCTCCCAAAGGTGATGAACAAAGTGGAAGACCCTATGTCGCTTGCAATAGACGACCATTCCCGGTCTGTTGCAAAAGAGGTGGCAGCGTTGAGGGAAAAGGTCAGGGGCTTTTCGCAGTCAAGCTACACAAACGCCAAGCTGGAAAAGAGCCAGCTTGCGCAAAAACTGCTTGACGCAAGCCGCAAGATGGGGCACTACCAGAAAGCCATAGAAGACGCACAATCGGCAGCAGACTCTGCCAAAAAGGCCCTTGTCCAGCTCGAGCAGGCTTCCGAGTTTGTAGGGATGCTTGAAAAGATACGCTCGCACGTCTACAACCGGGACGGAACTGTGGGCATGAGCCTCCGGTCGTGGGCGCTTGCTACCGTGTCAAAAAAGGCGTCCGAGTACGCGTCGCTCTTTAACGTCGGCATTTCGAGGATAGAGCTTGCAGAAAAGGCCAGAGACATTGCAATAATCTGCTACGGCAAAAACGGCGAGGTGGACATGGACTCGCTTTCCGGCGGCGAGAAAGTGGCAGTGGCGCTGGCAGTCAGGCTGGGCATAGCTTACATGATGGGCTCTAGCAAGCTCGACTTTGTCATCCTGGACGAGCCGACTACTCACCTGGACGAGGAGAGGCGCAGGGCCCTTGTCAAGATAATATCAGAAGCCTTTAGGGAAGGCGCAGGTCCGCTTGCGCAGCTGGTGATAATCACGCACGACGCGGACATATTCGAGGACTCGGAGGTGGATGCCATCTTTAGATTTTCGATGACATCTGACGGGTCACGTGTAGTGCAGGAGTAAGCACATGTCAAGAGCAACTAAACCCATAAATCCATCGAAAACGCAGATGTAACAGGCATGGCCAGTGCTACAAAAATAACTGACATCTTGGTGCGCCATGGAAACAAGGAATTTACTTTCAAAGTTCATGAGGCAGAAAAAGGAGATGGCTATTGGGCCAGATGCAATGAAGTCCCCGCTGCCATAACGCAGGGAGAAACACTGGACGAACTCGCAAAAAACATGAAAGAAGCTCTGACACTCGCGCTACGTCCTATACCCTCAAAAATGAGGAAGAAAGTTGAGCCTGAGAAACCATAGCTGGCGCCAACTAGTCAAAGTTTTACGCAAGCATGGATTCGTCAAAGTTGATCAGAAAGGAAGCCACATGAAATTTGCTCATTCTTCTGGAAGGGTTGTTATCATACCAAGGCACGATGTGATTGACGTTGGAACCCTTAAAGCAATCTTGGAGCAGGCAGGAATAAAGAGAGCAATTCTTGAGTAGGCTTTAAAGTGGAGGATTGTCATGTTGTGGTTCTATAACATCTGACCGATTACAGGTGATGCGGGAGTAATGACGATGATCATGATGCTGTATTCAAGGCATTTGGTATTATCCTTGGAAATTATTTTTCAGCAATCGATTACTTTGAAAGAATTTAATAAAGCGTTAGATGCTTTTTTGCAGCATAGAAAAGAGACTTCTTGTTGCCCTGCCTGTCGCTGCGGCTATCGTGCTTTTAGCCTATGCCTTTAGCTTTTATGTAGGGGTAAGAGATGCGGCATTTCCTGCAGTAGTGGCACTCGCGATTTTGGGTTATGTTGTCAGCAAGCCTGTATGGGTGATAGTCGAACGAGCCCATACTTCTGATTATGGACAAATCCCTGTACTGGTAATCTCTCGTGCAGATGTCGAGTATTATACTAGCCTTGTAGGGGCTATACACAAAGCCGAAGAGGCGTATACGGGAAACTCTGGGACTATGCATCAAAAAAGTCTGTCAAGAATAAACAGAAATGAAGCGTACAAAATACTGCATTTAATCAGGGATCAAAACCCTGATCGCTCGTCCAAAGAGTTCTATGTAGAGTATGACAGCAGAGTCTATCACACAATATTGCAATTTCAGTATCAAAGACCAAAGCTAGTTGATTAACAGGCTGCTGAGTCAAGCAAATTAGATACAGCGGCTTTGCATCAGTGTACTTCTTCTTAGCATTCTTCAGTGCCTCACCCGCGGCCCTACTAGAAGATAATGCTCAATCTTTGGGTGACCACTAGGGTTAGCTCAGGAGAAATTTACAGAAAACCCGATTTTTGAACAGCACCGACTAAAACATTGTGGGCAATATTCTTATTAATATTTATTAGTTGCAGACAAAAATTGTAGAAATCAAAAAGAAATCATCAGGCAATTTGAGAAACTTATTATATTATAAAGGTCAAAGTACTTAGTATGGAAAGCGTTCAAAAGAATCCAGTAACGATAACCCAAAAGGCAGCCGAGAAGGTTGCCGAGTTTATGAAGCAGGAAGGCAATGCAGACTTTTACCTAAGAGTTTACGTGTCAGGAGGCGGTTGCTCAGGACTATCTTATGGCATGGGATTTGAAGAAAAACCCGACGAGGACGACAGAGTCATCGAGCAGAATGGCGTAAAGTTGCTAGTCGACAGCTACAGCCAGAGACAGCTAAATGGTGCAAACATCGACTACATTGAGGGTTTGATGGGTTCTGGCTTCAAGATAAACAACCCCAACGTGACAAAAAGCTGCTCCTGCGGACATTCATTCAGCACTGACTAAAGAAGGTTGCAGACCTCAAGACAGATCAAGAAAAGATTAGGTAGAGGCTTGGATGGGTACTCTCCTTCACCTGCTTGTTTATGGCATCAGCCATAACGTGATTGCTGACGTTGACCTTAACATCCATCATTCCAGCATGCTTGAGTGTGTGTAACATTGCATGAGCTAGTCTGACATGGCGCGATTCTCAACAGCCAATGGTGAGATGCTAATATGTATCTTTTATCCTGTTGGTAGATGGTTTCGACAGAGCCACACAAGCAATAAAGGGAAATACATCTGATTAAAATTGGATGAAGATAAACAATTGTTCATTCCCTGAAGACCTTCTTTACGATACTGAAAATCTTGTCTGGATAAGTAATAAAGAAAAGACTGTAACCATCGGGATTACCACCATAATGGCGTCTATTGCCGGCAAGTTATCTGGTATAAAATTAAAACCACTAGGTACTAAGTTAGAAAAAGGCAGGAGCTGTGGCACTTTAGAGAGTGCCAAGTATTTCGGGGTAGTAAGAACCCCTGTAAGTGGTACAATTGTTCAAGTCAACAAATCTTTAATGGACAAGCCAAGATTAGCAAACGATTTTCCATATACTGAAGGTTGGTTCGTCAAGATAGAATCTTCAGATATAGGAGAGCTGAAGACCCTTGAAACAATTGAAAATTGTCATGACAAAATGAGCTTGGCAATCCAGAAACTCCGAGTAAGATGCTTTGCAGCATTTCCTGACCACGAAATGTTCGAAATAGGAGTCGAATGTTCTGCTACTCTTGCAAAACTTGATGAATTACTTGAGCAAATACATGCTGGCGAAGTCATACATTTAGTATCAGATGATCCCACAGCAGATATAGAGATGTTAAGATGGTCTGAACAGAAGGCACATTCCCTCTTAGAGATGAGGGGTGAAGGAAATCTCTTCCACTTTATAGTCAAGAAAGCAAGATAGTTATAACAACACAAAGAAAGATAACAGAGGTTGTGCTAATTCAAGATGTTTTCGGCATCATCGCCCTACTTTTCTATTGGATTATCCACCATGTTTCCCCATTCAGTCCATGATCCATCGTAATTTTTCACATTTGGATAGCCAAGCAAGTATTTCAGGACAAACCAGGTGTGTGATGACCTTTCGCCTATTCTGCAGTAAGCGATAATTTCCTTGTCAGGAATAATTCCTTTTGGTTGATAAATTTGCTTCAAGTCGTCTACTGATTTAAATGTCCCATCGTCTTTCACTGCTTGACTCCAAGGTACGTTTGAAGCGCCCGGGATATGTCCACCTCTCTGTGCATGTTCGGTTGGATATTCTGGCGGAGCCAGTACCTCTCCAGTGAACTCTTTTGGACTTCTAACGTCGACCATCGCAATATTCTCTTTGTCTAAAGCTTCTTTCACCTGATTCAGAAATACCCTAATGCTCTTGTCAGGCTCTGCGGCGATAAAATTCCCTCTCTGGTACTGTGGAATGTCTTTACTTGTCGGTCTGTCCTCCTCCAACCACTTTTTCCTTCCTCCATTCATAAGCCTCACATCTTTGAAGCCATAGTATTTGAAAGCCCAAAAGGCAAACGCGGCAAACCAGTTGTTAAAATCGCCATATAACACCAGAGTAGTGTTGTTGTTAACTCCAGCTCTCTGCAGCAAATCCTCGCAGATTTGCCCATTGAAAATATTCCTAGTTATTGGATTGTTTATGTCCTTTTTCCAATCAAATAATACAGCACTTGGTACGTGCCCTAGATTGTAATTGGATGTTGGATCATAGTCTACCTCTGCTATGCGAACCTCGGGGTCATTCATGTGATCCACTACCCACTTGGTATCAACTAGAACTTCTGGGTGTGCGTAACTCATTAGCCCTCATTAGATAGAATGAGATCATGACATATTAACTTTCCAAGAAATTGCTTTCTTTTTTTCTGTTCCACAACACTGCATTTACGAAAAGGGTAGTTATATGTGCGGACAAGGGTTATCTTTCTTGGTTGTCCATGTTTGCCGGCTAGTGCACTTCAAGAACTTTTTCATCCGACGGCTCTGATTCTTACCATCAAGGATTAACGCCTTCCACACCAGCGATATAGGCCTTGCTTGTTGCTACGTTGAATACATATGTTGTGTACGTGGAATTGTTTATCTTTGTCTAAATTTGTGCAGACCAGTAGCAACATCATCACTCTCTACCTTTAGAACCAAGATAGTGAGCAGCTATCGCTATGCTTTTGTCATAACTCTACTGGTCACCATTTTTTTCATAATAAGGTACATATACATCATATCTAGGCTTGTCTTGAGAGCAGAATTTTCCGATCCCCCTTCAGTTACTCAGAAGATCTAGCTTACAGTTACTAGAATACTATCTACGGCTTGATGAGCTGGCTGTTCGCGACGGAATGGGGTTTCTCGAGGGCTTTGCCATCAAACCTGATGTTCTAGGATCACTCTTCAACCAATCTATGATAGATTTGGTACCAATTCTTCTAAAGAAGTAACCCATTCCACCTGGTCTTGCCTCTTCAGCTAACCTGTTAGAAGCATAGAATTCAAAGAGAGCATCTGTAACTGTGGCCACATCCTTCCTTGGAACATTCCTAAGATATATCTTGTCAGGCGTGTTTGGGTCAATTAGAGATCCTCCTTGATGTCTTCCATCTTCGGTACCTCCTAGCCTTAGCATGTACATGTTGAGGCCTGTTCCAACCCAGCCAATAGTCTTGGTAGCTGGTCTGAAGCACTGCTTTTCACATCCTGTTACACCAATTGATTCTGCCATATCGCCCCATTTGGATTCTAGCTCGTCTATAAGGTATGGTTCAAACTTTTCTGAATCTGTATAAGTCAGTCTACATGTATCTCTTCCAACACACGCCCCTGAAAGGACTCTCAGCTTGGAGTACGTCTTTCCATTTCTAAGGCCATATCCAAAACTTCTCATATCTTTTTCAAATCTCTCCTTGTCATTCTCAGGGATGTTTGTAAATAAGAGATCCTGATTGGGTGTAGTGAAAAGATATACTGGATAGTTGTCCATAAGGTGGCGAACCATTTTCTTTAATTGTCCGTTGGGACTGTCATCTATTATTCTTCCATTTTCCATAAATGCTCCATAGCACAGCAAGCCGTTATTGGATTGCTGTTTTTGTTGTCTTATCCAACCATGATGGAGATCTCTAGCACCATATTCAAAATTGGGATCAGGTGGATCAAAGCTGACTCCTCTATCGCTAACCTGCTTGCGGTACCATTCCATTCCCATTTTATGCAGAACATACTTCATCCTAGCCCAGTGCCTGTTTTGACGATCTCCCCATTCTTGGTGTACACGAACTATTCCATCTAGACCTTTCAAAAGCTGATCTTCGGTAAATACGCCAAAGGGCTCGCCGAGAGCCGAGAATGTTGGATATCCAATTCTTTCACCCTGGCTTCCGCCTATGTACACCTGGAACCTGCTAACCTTGCCGCTGCTATCGTGATCAGGAATGGGTGCAACACCTATGTCGTTTGTGCGCAGCTCCACGCAGTTATCAGGTACATACAAACCTCTTTCTTCATCAAAATGGATTGCAGAGAATGCGATCTTGAATTTTCTGTTCAGCAGGCTGGGGCCATACTGGAATCTTTCTTCAGGCAATCTTTCCTCGGCTTCTCTCAAATATGTGCGATCAATTTCAAAGATCTCCATGTATGCAGAGGTTGGAAGGCGAAAATACTTGCCGGTCTTTTGTGCCCATTCGTTAGCATCATAAATTGGTGAGTGCTGTGACAGCGGACACCCCATTACATTCCTTGTATTGTCGCCGCAGCCGTTTATGGTGTAGAATCCTGATTTAGCTATCTCGCGAACGACATCAACCAAATACTTTTTTTTGATCCAATGAAGCTGGATGTTCTGGCGAGTCGTCACCCTCAGAGAAGGACGCGGTGTTCCAGTATACGAATCAGATAAGGTATACTTTTCAGATATGTCATCTAGGATGGCCCACTGCTGGCGGGTTATCGGGCCACCGCCAGGAATGGTAATTCGCAACATGTACATCCAATCCTTTTCGCTACCTGTTTTTGCTCGGTTAAACTCTAAGTATATCCCATAGGATTTTGCAAGAGTCTCGGCAACCTCTGCAAGGTCGTCAGAAGTTGTATCTCTTGACTGATAGGAGAGATTTGATGGGCTGTTTACATCTTTAACCGCAATAGTCAACCCTTGCGTGCTAAGCTTGGCTTTTTCGACAGCAGAAAAGTCCTCTGGAGGTGTTCTAA
>CAZPIL010000049.1:0-8400 GCA_964586705.1 uncultured Nitrososphaera sp.
TCTTTCATCGTTACCTTCATGCCCATTATCCAATTGGCCATGATGACGAGTTTTGCAGAGGCATCGTAGCCGTCAGTATCAAGTGACGGTATGGCCTCGGCGTAGCCTTTTTCCTTGGCATCTGCCAGCGCACCTTCGTATGTCAAACCTTCCTCCATTTTGCTCAGGATGTAGTTTGTTGTGCCATTGAGTATTCCCTGAAATGACACTATTCTGTCACCTTTAAGACAGCGCTTGGCAAATTCGAGAATCGGTGTACCTCCGCCGACCGTGCCAGAGAACCGGAACATGACGCCATTGTAGTTTGCAAGCTCTATTAACGAAGGAAACGCTAAGGCCAAAGGTCCCTTGTTGACACTGATGACGTGCTTGCCCGTCCTCATGGCAGATATGATGTGAGATGTACCCGGCTCGCCGGTTGAGAGGTCGGTGGGCGTTGCTTCTATCACGACTTCTGCATCGACATTCTCTATCACTTGGATTGGGTCAAACCTGGCTGCGTTTTTTTCATAAGCTCTGACACCTTTCTTCTTTTTTGCCAAAAGTAGGCGCTCAAGATCCAAGCCGGCTGGAGATATTGCAGAGCCCTCATTATCCACACACGCAACAATCCTAGGTTTGATACCGTGCTGGCTATAGAGATCTGCGGAACGCGAAAGCAAGAGTTTGGCAAAACTCTGCCCAACCACGCCAAAGCCAACTAGTACTATGCGCAATTTCTACCCAATTGCTTAAAGGTGTCTGGTTAATATGTGTAAATAAGCTGAAGACTCAGCTTGACGTAATTGACAAACGGCTTGTGGAGATTCTGCAAACAGCTCGATGTCCTTTGTTGATATCGCGGGAGAACTAGGTATGACAGAGGGCACCACCAGAAACAGGATATGTAGGCTTAGCAGGTTGGGCGTCTTGCGCAGATTCACTGTGTCAGTCGACCCTCTCATGCTTGGACAATCTGTAGTAGCTTTTGTGCTTCTCAACACCACGCAAGGTAGGCTAAACGACGTCGCAAGAAAACTTTCGAAAATGGACTCGATTGCAGAGGTCCATGAGACATATACATACGGTGATCTGCTTCTCAAGGTTAGAGCTGAAAATCCAAGCGATCTGGCCGACATCTTGTCTAACAATATCAAACAAGTGACAGGAGTAGCCGGCACGCAAGTGATTTCTGTCCTCAATGTATGGAAAGACTCACCATAGCAAATGATTTATCACTTGGAAGTATACTGACACAACCTAACCACTTGCTGGAAATTGTAACAACTGTGATAGTACTAATTGCCGTTGGACTTGGGGCGGGAGCACTTGGCTCTATGATAGGCGTAGGAGGCGGCATCATGATGGTGCCTGCACTAACTTTCCTAGGACTGCCTCCCACTCAAATAGCAAGTACCAGCCTGTTTGCAGTCACATCCACAAGTATTTCCTCAACTGTAGCATATTCACGACAGAAAGCGATCGACTACATACTGGGTATAGAGATGGCTGCATTTGCCATTCCCGGCGCGGTCATTGGTGCACTGTTGTCTACCCATCTAACAGCGTTGGATTTCCGCCTTTACTTTGGTATATTACTATCGCTTGTTGGGATATATGTCACTTTCAGGAATTCGATCCTGAAGGAAAAGAGTGGGAAGAGGTCGCTGAAAAGGCGTATAGTCGTATATGCAACTACCTTCGGAGCTGGCATCATATCAAGCATGTTCGGGGTTGGAGGTGGCATAATATTCGTACCAGTAATGCTTCTGGTAATGGGTATGACAATGCAGAAGGCGGCGCCTACCTCGCAATTGACACTTATGATAACTGCGATCATCGGTATTTTCACTCACGCTGCCCTTGGACACCCTGACTATGTCTATGCAATAGCGCTTTCTGCAGGCGCATTCGTGGGAGCGCAGTTGGGTGCCAAGTGGTCTAAAAAGGTCAAAGAAGTGCTACTACGTCGTATGCTTGGCATAATACTCATCGTTGTCGCAGGCAAATTCCTCTTTGATTGGTTTGCATCAAGGTAGCTAACTTTTAGCCTCATCAATATAGAATATTGCTTCGTTGTGCTTTAACGCCGCGCCTACGGCTAGGCTCAGTATGGAGGCATTCAGACGATCCGCGTTTGGCTCTACCCCCTCGCTGTTGCCAGCGAGCACCAGATGTAGTTTTATCGAAGATCCAAGTACATCTCCAAGCTCTTGGTTAACCGTCGTGGTGTACGGCCTAAGTGCACCCCTGAATACATCTGCCCTTGAACGCAAGAGTCCAGATATTTTCTTCCCTACTGGCGCGTCTGGACCGACTATTATCACATTACCCTTAGTGCCCTTGAATAGCGAGGGTTTCTCAAGTGCACCTTGCGGCGCCATAGCAATTGCTGCCTCTTTCATTACAAGACCTGGGACATATATGTAATTGTCAACAAGTGCATCCCACTGGTTTCTTGACATAGCATTGAAAGCCGAATTGTAGTCATAATCACCGGTAAAGTGTATAATAGAATCTATTGAGCCAAAGTGAGTCTTTGCAGTATTGAATATGTTCCTGATCGATGTCTCGTTGAGAAAGTCAATAGCATGACTGTGAAATTCCTTGAAATGCTCCTCATCGGCAGCATTCTTGTACAATACTATTACCTGTTTGGCACCTGCTGCCTTGGCCATGCTAGCTATCTTTTTAACACGGTCAATGTCCTTTGCAGCAGACGATGTCGTGCTGAGTACTATGAGTTTTCCCTTTATCTCAGAATTGGGCAGGATTTCAATTCCTGTTCCAACTACAGGTTTAACGGGATAAAATACTCGATCATTTGGTATCACTCTTCCGTTTATTAGCTTGCTAATCTTGTCATCCGAAAGGTTCAAGACCATCTCAGCCACATCTTCCTGGCCAAGAAATGCACCGTCCACAATCATCTTACTCGTATTACCTTGGATCTTTTCTGCAATCTCTTGCATTTTCTCAAGAGCGCCCTTGACAGTAGTCGCAAGTTTTGTCACAGCTGAATTATCACTCTGGCCGCGCTTTGCAGCAATTTCAGCCGCAACCTCATTACATGCCTTCATGACTACATCATCGGAATCGCCAAGGTACGGCAGAGCCTTTGCAGTAACTACTTCTATCTCTGTCGGCGATAGTTCGGGATATCCTCCGATGCGCAAAAACTCTGCCGCTGCCTTTGGATAGACAGTCTTGTATATCCTATCAGAATGTACGGGTCCGGGGTTCGTTGCAATTGAGCGGATACCCCGCTCGGCAAGCTCCCAAGCAAGGCATTCTGCCAGCCTATTCTTTGCCCCCTGAGAGGCGGTATAGGGTGTCCTGAACCTATACGGTCTCTGCTCATAACGGTTTTCCTCAGAAAAGAAGGTAGATATTGTTATAACCTTGCCTCCCTCCTTCATCACCTTAAGTCCTGCGACAGAAGTCCAGAATGTACCTGTCAAATGAATGGCTACACAGTCGCGGAAATCCCTGACACTAGCATTCGTGAATGTCTTGACAGGTCCAGAGACGCCTGCATTGTTGACAATGACGTCTACGCCGTCAAATTCTTTTTTTATACCTTCAAACATGGAATTAATGCCTTCTTCATCTGATACGTCAACTCCGGGAAATGTCACGACCTTTCCTTTTGACTCCTTTTTCCGGATTATTTCATTTAGAATGGCCGCAGTGTTATCGAGTGGCTCCTTGCGCCTGCCCATTATGACAATATTGGCTCCATTTTCTGCGAACTTTTTTGCAATAGCCTGTCCTATGCCAGTACCGCTGCCGGTAACAACTACTGTCTTTCCCTCAAATTTCAAGCCACTCATGATTCAAGGTGTGAAGACTCCTTCCACGATTATTAAAGCTAACGAGATCAGCGGATCATCGTCTTGATATGGGCTGCAATCCTGTCTGCTACTTCTATCATGACGGGGTTTGCTAGTAGATTTTCCTCATGATTCCACTTGCCATATATTCGGACGTGTCCGTCAAGCGGGTCGACCTTTATCTCTCCTTCGTGTAGGAGTACCTGTTTGAGCAATTCTGTAAGCTGCAAGTCGTCCTGAAGCCTCTGTGCAAACTCTTCTTGGCCGATCCAGCGAATCGCGACCACCTTTTTTTCAGAAAAGCGGCCCTTTGTTATGGGCTTGCATTTTGCTAATAAGTGCTCTGTGTCTGCCTCGCCGGTGTCCACAATGTAGTGGATCTGATAGTATCCAAGAGTTCCATACGGGAGTGGTAGAGCGTCCTGTATCATCCTAATTTCGCTCCAGCACGTGTACTAGATCAAAGTTCTTGCCCTTGACCTTGATGACTCCCTTGTTTGTCACGAATTTAGAGCTGAGACCAAATTTGTGGCTATAATACTCCTGCGTTTCAACAGTGTGTGTCCCTATTTCTACTGCTTCCGCGTCGACGCCAAAATTGCCTAGGTCTGCAGCCAACATCTCATTAGGCGACATCCTTTTGACTGTCACCGGCTCCTCATCACTGTGCCCATGTTCTTCATGAGAGTGTTTAGAATGTACGTGCTCCACAGCTAAAGTAACAAAAATGCTGCCAAATAAATTCTACTACAGCAATTGACGCGAATTCACGTTTCTAATAGAAGAGGCTAAAATCATCATCTGCAAGTTTCAACAACTGTAGATAAACTATGATAGAGCCGCCTCTAAGGCAATAGCCTTGTTTTCTGCAAGTAGCGCATGGTGCCCATTCTTTTAAGCAACTTAGCCTTATCAATAACGGATTTTTCCATACCCTTTCTGAAGCGCTCAACTTTTTTGGCTACTTCGTCATCAGAAAGAGCAAGGATCTGTAAGGCAAGTATTCCTGCATTCTTTGAGCCATTTATGGCCACTGTTGCCACTGGAATTCCGGACGGCATCTGTGCTATAGACAGCAATGAATCCATTCCGTCTAGACTCTTTGTCTTTATAGGAACGCCTATCACAGGAAGTGGCGTCAGTGACGCGACCATGCCAGGCAAGTGGGCAGCTCCGCCGGCTCCTGCAATTATGACCTTTATGCCCCTTTTCTTTGCGCTCTGCGCATACTTGACCATGTGTTTTGTCGTCCTATGTGCCGAGACGACTGTAACCTCACATGGTACGCCAGATGAATCGAGAAACTCTGCAGCTTCTTTCATGATCGACAGATCGGAGTCGCTTCCCATTATTACGCCGACTAAAGGCTTTTTCATGTGCTCTCCCCTATGTTAGAGGGCACCAGCTTTATTGCCTTTCTTGCTTTTTTGGCTCGCAATATTGCTTCAGAAGCCGTCCTGCCGGTCGCGGTTATATGCCCCAATTTGCGGCGGGGCGTAGATAATTGCTTACCATATATGTAAAGTGCCACGCCGGGTACCTTCATAGCACTTGCAATTCCTTTAATTACATAAGGTCCTTCAAAGTCTTCCGGACCGAGGATATTTAACATGCAAGCCGGCGACAGAAGTTCTGGTTTTGCAAGCGGCAGGTCCAAGATAGCACGAAGATGTTGCTCAAACTGCGAAACAGCGCATGCTTCGTTTGTGTAATGTCCGGAGTTATGTACGCGAGGTGCTACCTCATTTACCATCACCTCGCCCTTTTTCGTGACAAACATCTCTATTCCGAATATTCCTGCTCCATGTAATACCTTCATTGCTCTTTCCGCCATCTTCTTGGCCCTTGCTTCAACCTTGCCGCCAATACGAGCTGGCACAACTGTCATGTCAAGTATGCCGTCGTCGTGCACGTTTTCTGCCACAGGAAATGACTCTATCTGTCTAGAAGGATTTCGGGCCACCATTATTGAAACTTCGTGTACAAATGGTATATGTTTTTCAAGCATTGTTTCCCGCCCTGCAAAGTAATGATACGCTTTTTCAACATCATTCTTTGACTTTATAACATAATTCCCGCGGCCATCGTAGGAATCTTCCGTTGCCTTGAGCACGGCAGGAAAACCAAATTTTCCGCATAATTCATTCAGATGATCTAATGACTTTACAAGTGCAAATTCCGGAACCGTTATACCATGTTTTTTAAGAAATGACTTTTGCCGGTACTTGTTCTGAATAATCCGAAGCGTTTCGGGTGCCGGCCTGACGGGGTAATCATGTCCTTCGAGTTGCTTAAGTGCCGTTGAGTTTGCTAGTTCAATTTCATATGTCAGCACATCACACATTTCTGCCAACTTCATTATTGCTTGCTCGTCTTTAAAGTCGGCAAGGATCTGCTTGTCAGCTAGTTTGGATGCAGGACAGTCTTTAGCAGGATCAAGAACTACGACCTTGAAGGACATACGCCTTGCCTCGTGGGCTAACATCTTGCCAAGCTGCCCTCCGCCGATTATGCCAATGCAAACGGGCCGATCAAGTGCAACCGCAAAATCTGCCATCAGACAAAGTGAATCAATTTCGAGCTGTTAAAAAATCTTTCAACAGATAAATAGATGCGTCAGGCATAATCTCAAGTCTGTTGAGGCTAGTACGCAAAGGCAAGGTCAAGGACATTTACGAGCTTGATGATGATAATATACTGTTTCACTTTTCTGACCGCGTCTCTGCGTTTGATGTCCAGATGGCGACACCCATACCAATGAAGGGTGAGGTTCTCTGCAGGTTTGGGGAGTTCTGGTTTGAGGTACTTGAGACACCCCATCATATGCTAAGGGTAGAGGGAAAGGACAAAATGGTTGTCAAGAAATTAAAGATGATTCCTATAGAATGTGTGGTCAGGGGTTACTTTTATGGCTCGTTTGAGGAACGATACAAGGATCATCTGGGCAAGGGTCTTCCTGCCGACTACAAGCCAATTCTAGCGGGTAAACTGCCGAAGCCGATCTTCGACCCAACAACCAAGTCAGAAGAGCATGACATACCTGTCAGCAAGAATCAGGCAATAGAGACAGGTCTTGTCAACGCGCAGGATTACGACTATCTCGAGAAAACGTCAGTCTCACTATATGAAAAGATGAGTGAGATTGCAGATAGAAGTGGATTTATCATAGCAGACGTTAAGTTCGAATTTGGGCGCGATTCTCATGGCAAGGTGCTTCTTGCAGATTCTTTGGGCCCTGACGAATACCGACTATGGCTGAAGCAAGACTATCAGCCCGGCAAGAAACAGGAGGCCTATGACAAGCAGTACCTGCGCGATTGGCTTGTAAAGACAGGGGTGAAGGCTGAAATTGACAGATTCGCAAAGGAGGGTAAAAAGCCCGAGCCGCCTGAAGTCATGCCAGAAGTAGTCAAAGAGCTTACCTTGCGCTACACTCTCGCATATGAAAGGATGACAGGTAGGAAGCTGTGATCTGCTCAATACAAAGGTCAGTTTCTGGCACTTTTTACGGCTCTGTTGTACCTGTACGGCAGCATAAAGTATCATAGAGGTTTGAGCTTGTCACTCGTTGAACAATACGATAATGATATTATTTTTATTATAGCAATTGTATAATCGTAAATACGATACTATGGCATGAATTTAATGTCATATGTGTAATACTGTAACTATGACTATAGTTTCAATTGACAACTATAACAAAACTAGTTGATGTGGGCTTTTTCATGCTTTTTCCGAACAAAATGGTAAATGTCAGAGACACTGGTCCAGAAGGAAGTACGCGTAAAGAGGATAACGACGTTGAGCTACCTTGCGGCTCAAGGGCTTGCAGATCCTGCTAGGCTCAGAATTCTGGAGATCCTTGCAAATAAACCCATGACTGCAGAAGAGATAACAAAGGCGCTTGCGAACTCCGGTGTCAAAAAGGCGATAACTACTATCCGCCACCATCTTGACACTCTAAAGAGAGCAGGACTGGTAGAAACTGCAAGGGTAGTTGAAGTCAGAGGCGCAGTCATGAAATATTATTCTGCGACAATAAAGGCATATAGCTGCAACACCCCTGTAGACCTGGACTCAAGGGCAGCCAAGACCATAAGCGACGCAAGTATAAAGATAACAAAGATTCTAAGGGGCATCTACGGGGACAAGAGGTTTGTCGCGCTCGCAGAAAAAGAAAGCAAATGCAAAGAATTTCTAGCAGTAGAGATTATGAATGCGGCTCTTGCCCGGGCCATGAATATTACTCATGTACCAAAGGCATAACACAGCCTTGAACTAATGCTATGACAAAGACAATTAAACAAAAAGAAAGTTCGGTGAGGAGCTTCATCACTGATCAGACGAATTCTACTACTAAAGTTCGCCAGGAAAGGTAGCAAGATGCAGTATTGCAAAGAGACAAGTAGGATGACAGGTTAATTGAAATAATGGTCCGAAAGCCAAAGATCTCGTCTTTCACTACCGCGTGAATTAGCAAGGTCACTCGACCGTGATACGAAAAAGACCCTTTGTTGAAGGATCCTTCAATGCCTCCACCATATCCCTTGGAATATCAGATGATGCTCTATCGCATCTTATGGAAAGC
>CAZPIL010000050.1:0-8380 GCA_964586705.1 uncultured Nitrososphaera sp.
AACCCTTACGGCTTTAGCCTGCCTTAGGGGAATTTATGCCTGCAGAGATTCCAAGGGAGGCGCAGAAGGTGAAGGAGAAGCAGGAACGCTGTATGGTGACATGCAGATTACCGGAAGAAGAAAAAGAGGAAAGGAAGGGGAAGAAACGGCAGGCGAAAGCCTGTCCGGGAAGCCAGCGCCCTTTAGGGCCTTGTAGTTCACAGGTGACATCAAAGTACGGCCTGCCCTTGTCAATACCCCTGAAGGGGCATCCGGCTATTCGAAAGTAGCTGCCTTTGTGTCATCATTCAGTCCGTAGACTTGACCGCGTTTGTGAATGAAGATGATGCGCAGACTCCGGTAAGTTGTGGTAGAACGATCGCCAAAGTGTTCTGCGAGAATAGCATACCTGATGTCGAGCTGCTGAATGCAGGTCGTGCAGGAATTTATGTGCACTATTGTAGCATTAGCGAGTTTACGGGTGAAACATGGGCAAGAGAACACGACTGCTAGTGAAGGACTACGGGTACTTTCTTTTTCACATGAACCTTCTCTACTGCCTCAAGGAATCCTGCCACATCCTTTGGTTGCGTCTTTATTCTGCCTACTATATTGACGGGTGAGTAAGGCAGTATCTTTTTCACGCTCATTGGTGTGTGACCATAAAAAAAGCAGAGCGCGCTCCCTTCGGGCCAGTACGCCACATCGAACAGTTCTACTTCCTTTCTGGAGTTTTCTTCACCTGCCTTTATGTGTGTAGGTGCCGAATAAAGCTCATCACCCCACCTTTCAATGATCATGCTTATGGGCAGGTTATCGATTATCGCTGTGACGGTTGACGGTGAATCTTTATCGTCAAGCTCGATAATCACTCTTTTGTTCAGGCCGGAGAACTCCAGCACTGCCTTTTTCTTCATTTTCCTCTCCCATTCCTGAAAGGCATTCTAAGATCCGGCAAGGTGATCATAACTGCCTTATTGTCCTGTATGGCATATGTCCTGCCGTCATACGTGCACTTTATCACTGGTAATGGGTCAACTCCTACAAGGGTATCTGCTAACTTGTAGTATTCTACCAACCTGCGCTGCTCATAGACTGTCTGATTCATTCGTCGAAACCTCTTTTTATTCATGAATTTAAAAGCAAAAACAATGTGGCGCCTTCTATATGCCCCAAACATTTCTCTCACTACTATACAGCGCTGTATTTGGTCCTGTGGAACATACAGAATGTCGCTTGTGCCAGACTTGGCTTCAATAGTGAGCAGAATCCTCTTTTCATTGTTCACAGCAACAATATCTGGCAGACCTGTGGATGAGCCTCCTAGACGCCTGGCCCTCCAGTCCTTGAGCTCGTTAAATCGCTCTACAAGTCCATGCTCAAAAGCGTAGCCCCTGCTCCGGCGGATGTTCCCCAAGCCTGATTAGCGTGTGCACGCCCCCTGCAATAAGGTTTGTCGGAAGTCTTTTATTGAAACAACCATCGATAAAGGTCATGACCGCGCTTGGAATACACAGCTCGCTTGAAGCCATCGATGCAGAACTAAAGGATGTTCAGGAGCGCCGTGAAAAATTAATCAAGGGAACGCGCGATGCAGTAATGCTCTGTAGCAAGTCCATAGTATCACTTCACCGTGGCGAACTTGAAGCAGCCAAGAAAGATATGGAAGACGCAAAGGCAATGCTCGTGGAATTCCGCGCCTCTGCACAGGATGACCTTAAAAAGTATGTATCTGTGGCAGAGCAGGAATTGGTTGAGGCTTATTCTCTACGCTCCGTGATAGAGGGTTCAGCTATACCTTCAATGGAAGAACTGCAGGTTTCGGGACCTTCATACCTTACAGGGCTACTTGACTGTGTAGGCGAGATAAAGCGTCTAGTATATGATAGCATGAGGACTGGTAAAGGACAAAATGCGGAATCACTGTTCATAATCATGGAGGAAATCTATGGCACTGTCTATCCATTTGCAGTATATGATAACGTTATTGCAGGCCTGAGAAAAAAGCTTGACGTAGCAAGGATGCTTATAGAAGACATACGTGCAGTAGTGACAGAGGAAAGCAGGCGAAAGGCGCTCATGGATGCAGTACGGCGGTTTGAAGCCGGTGTGAAAGGCTAGTCGACAGTTGCACCTACATGGCAAGATGTGGAAGATTATTATGTGGTATGCCCAAAAAAGGCATTGAATACAAGGTTGGAAGAACGTGAATTTTTTACCGAGCTATGTCAGCTTGCACTTGTGACTGACAGGAACGTTAGGTTTGCCGGTGTAATCGATGAAAAGGGCAAACTCTTAACGGGAAGATACCGCAAGGACGTAAAGCGACCGCTTTTCCAGTCATCTATGAAAACCAATGTTGAGAGCAACATGTTCTATGCTAGCTACCGATCAGTGATTCTGAACAAGACGTTCGAGCCTTCGCTTGGGCCCCTCAAATACCAACTGTCAGAATTTGATGATGTAAAACTTCTAACTGTCCCCCTGACTATCCGGGGAGACAGGTTCCTGTGTGTATCGCTTGACCCTATGCCTTCCTGCCAGATAACAGTCACGAAGCTGATGAAAAACATCTGAAAGGCAATCTTTAATTCCCTTACTGGGCAATTCGTTCTGGATGCCCGCGCCTTCCGGCATGCTCATGAATATTGCAGGCTCAGAGTGGGCCATTATCATACTGCTTGCTCTAATACTGATATTTGGTACAAAACGCCTGCCCCAGTTCTCTAGGACTATAGGCAAGGCCGTAGGCGAGTATGAAAAGACTAGGGAAAGGTTCAGACAGGAAATGGAAGAAGCAACAGAGCAGGCCAGAAGGGAAGCCGGCATCAGTAGGGTACCGAAGGTAATGGGACCTGTACAGACGGAACGCCAAAAATTGGAAACTATTGCAATATCTCTTGGAATCGACTGTGTCGGCAAAAGCGATGACGAGTTACGGACGCTTATATCTGAGAAGATGAACGTCTAGAGCTTTCTAACACTTAAATACACTACCCCTCTAGATTGGAGCAAATGTCTCAGGCATTGAACCCGTTTGAGATGGCCCTCAAGCAACTTGACGAAGTGGCGAAGTTGATAAAACTGGATAAGTGGATGCACCAGGTCTTGGCGCATCCAAAGCGTGTCCTCACAGTATCCATCCCGACCAAAATGGATAACGGCGAGATCAAGGTTTTCACCGGTTTTAGGTCACAGCACAATGACGCCCGTGGCCCACACAAAGGTGGCATCCGCTATCACCCTCAAGTGACAGTTGATGAAGTGAAGGCACTTTCAATGTGGATGACTTGGAAATGTGCCGTGGCAGATATTCCCTATGGCGGTGGCAAAGGCGGCATAATCTGTAATCCCAAGGAGATGTCTGCCGGAGAGCTTGAGCGCATGACGCGGCGCTATGCATATGGTATCGCTGATATCATTGGCCCGCGTACAGATATCCCTGCACCCGACGTGTACACGGGAGGTAGGGAAATGGCTTGGATAATGGATACCTATTCTGCACTAAAGGGTAACTATATCCAGCCTGAAGTGATAACTGGCAAGCCTTTGTCTATTGGAGGCTCGCTTGGCAGAAACGAGGCTACGGGCAGAGGCCTTGCCTTCACTGTGCGAGAAGCAGCCAAGAAGCTGAAAATAGACATGAAATCTGCCACAGTTGCAGTACAGGGCTTTGGAAATGCCGGCCAGTTTGCATCACAGCTAGTAGAGGCGCAGGGCGCAAAGGTAATTGCCGCATCAGACTCAAAAGGTGGTATATACAACAACGCCGGCATTTCGATAGCAGCGCTGCGCCAACACAAGGAAAAGACTGGCTCTGTAATCGGATTTGCAGGTGCCAAGTCAGTAAGCAACGAAGATCTCTTGGAGCTTGACTGCACTATACTGATACCCGCCGCGCTTGAAAACCAAATAAATAACAAAAATGCCAAAAATATCAAAGCCAAGATCATTGCCGAAGCAGCAAATGGTCCTACGACTCCTGATGCTGACGAGGTTCTTTACAAGAACAAGGCGCTTGTAATACCTGACATCTTGGCAAACGGTGGTGGAGTCACGGTATCGTATTTCGAATGGCTGCAGAATCTGAGACGTGAGTACTGGACTGAAGAGGAAGTCAACCAGAAACTCGACAAGAACATAACCAAGGCATTCTTGGACATCTACAAAACCCATGAAGACTATGGAGTCAACATGCGTAAGGCTTCGATGGTGCTTGCAGTCAATAGAGTCGTCGAGGCGACTAAGATTCGCGGTCTGTGGCCCTGACACTCGCTTTTCTTGCTCTGAGCTTGGGAAAGTAGCTTGTCCTTGCCGGATTGATTCTCTGGCGCTTTTTACTTGCGCCTTCTATAAGGGCCGGCAAGATACTATGTGAAAAATAATTTGGCCTACCTCAGTTTAAGCTATTGCTAAAATGAAAACAGGAAAAAGGGAGGGTTTACTCTGTGTTGAATGAGTGTCCACACGAGCAGCTCTTCGTTACGTTGGGGTTGTTTATCTTGAAGCCAGAACCCATCAGACTCTCGACGTAGTCGACGTTTGCGCCCTTTAGGTATCTCTGGCTGTAGCTGTCGACCAACAGCTTGACACCATTTTGTTCAAGAACTGCGTCGTCTTCGTCAGGCTTTTCCTCAAAGCCCATACCATAGGACAAACCTGAGCAGCCTCCCCCGGTTACATATACTCTGAGGTAGAGGCCCGTATTGCCTTCCTGCTTCATGAAGTCTGCCACCTTCTCGGCGGCCTTTGGGGTTATCGTTATGTTCTGTGCATGCTGAACGCTTTCCATACTAGTAAAAACTTGCATTTTTTAATATAATAAGTTTTTCCTACTGTAAAAAGTGAAGAAAGGGTTACTTGGCCTCTGCCTTTGCTTCAGCCGGTTTATCTTCATTCTTTTCAGCCGGTTTGTCCTCTTTCTTGTCGGCTGCCTGCTTGGGTGCAGAATAATTCTCGACAAACTTTAAGTTCTTGACGACAGGCGCAAACTTGAAGATATCATTTGCAACAGCTCTTTTTATTATCTGCAAACCTTCAGCCATATACGTTTCATCTGGAAGTTGTACTTCGAGGTTTTCACCGGTAAGGTTAATCTTGATCTTGTCCTCTTCTATTGGTATCCTGCGCCTTATTAGTGCGGCTATCTTTTCATCATCGCTTTCAAGCTTTTTCGTGATATCAACATCATATACGAGCGTCTTGCCTGCAAAGCGGTGATTGAAATCGACCTGCAATCTGCCTGAACCAATATAGCGGATGATGCCTGTTCTGTCGTCAAGCTCTACAACATCTCCTACTTGAACTTCGTCGGCCTTGTCGCCCAGCTTGCGCTGCGGAATCATTCTTACCTTGTTGGGGTCACGTTCGCCAAATCCCTTGTTGGGAGTCACCTCAACGTTGAGTTTATCACCTACGTTTGCATTTGCAAGAGCCTCATCGAGGCCCTTGAGAACCCACGCCTCTCCTATCGAGACAAGCCTTGGCTCATATTTTCGTGTTGGGTCATAGAGGTCTGTTTTTTTCGCCTCCTCTTCACGCGTTGTTTCGAAAACTTCGTTAGTATCCTTAACCTTGGCAGTATAATCCACCAAAACGAGAGACCCCTTTTCAAATGGCATGAAAAGCGTGTCCGTCTCTACGTAATATTAAGCTTGATAGAAATGAAAGAAAATAGGACTAGTTTAGTCCTTTGAGCTTTTCTAGCGCCACCGATGTCGCTTCCGGGTTTGTCTTCACGCCCAGCATGTTCATAGCCGACGCAATTGACGAGAGTGTTCTCATGACATGGTACTTACTTACCTCCCCCATGCTGCCTACCCTGAATACTTTGCCCTTCAAGTCGCCAAAACCACCTGCGATAAGCACCTTGAACTGCTCACCTAAAAGCCCCCGGAACTTTTTATCGTCCATACCTTGCAAATAATTCACGGCGATGACAACGTTGCTTCTTGCATCTTCCTTTGCAAATGGTGTCAATCCCATCGCATTCAAGCCAGAGTAGAATGCATCTGCACACATCCTGTGGCGCCTTATTCTGTTTTCCATGCCCTCCTCGAGTATTATATTTAGCGCCTCGCGGAACGCGTAGTAGAGTGGCAGCGCTGGTGTATACGGCGTCTCAAAATGCTCCTCTTGATACTTGAAGTAGCGCTTCAAGTTAAGATAGCTTATAGGCGGTGGATTTTCTTGCATATACTTTTTGGCCTTTGGACTTACGGATATGGGCGATACACCGGGCGGTGCTGCGAGTGCCTTCTGCGAAGCCGTAACGCAGACGTCGATATTCCACTTGTCAACAGGAAGCTCATCCCCTCCAAGTATCGAAACTGAATCGGCTACAAAGAATGCCCCTTTGCTTGATGCCAGACTGCCCAGCTTGTCCATATAGCGTACGCTAGTTCCAGTCGACGTTTCATTGTAAACCGCGTAAAGCGCCTTGATGTCCTTATGCTGATCAAAAGCCTTCTCAAACTCTTCGTAAGGCGGATTCTGGCCAAATGGCGCCTTTATCCTGATTGCTTGGCCGCCCCAACTGTCTATCAGGTCTGCAAGCCTTGTGGAGAACTCGCCATTGACCGGAATGACTGCCTTGTCTCCTTTCTTTATCAGGTTCACAACCGAGGCCTCTACTGCCCCGGTGCCTGACGTTGTCAGGAGCACTATGTCACCGGTTGTCTGAAAGACCTTCTGTGTCTTCTCAAATATCTCCTTGTATAGAACGCGGAAATCGTCGCTCCGGTGGTTTATCACTGGCGCCAGCATCGCATTCATTACTCTATTAGGGACGTTTGTAGGACCTGGAAGCATAACGAGGTATTCCATGTACCGTGCAAGGCGCGTTGGCCGATATTTAAATCAAGTTACGCAGATCTGTTATTATCTTCGCCTTTGTCGCCCAGCTTTTCATCGAGTTTCTTCTGCAATTCTCGATAAAGCTCATATTTCCTTGTCCATCTATTGAGGATGAGCCATTGTCTGATGCCCAGGCCAAGCCAGATAAGCGCTATTACAAATGGTATCGTGCGGACCGGCCAAAGGTTGGATGGATCCGATCTGTCTTGGCCCCACGGACCACCATGCACAGGAAATGGCGGACCCATTACTGCAAATGATATTGCAAACGAAACTGGTATCACGACCATGATGGTTATGACCATCAGAATGAACATCCTCTTGGTCTTGTTCAACTGGTCTATTATGCCGTCCATAATTTTGAAAATATTCTCCGCCTCGTCTTTCCTTCCCGGTCCGCTCATAGGTCTCGTTCCCTCCTGCGTGTTAAAAACCGTAAAGTAACTTTGTTACGCTTCATGACTTTTCCTCACCTCTTGGGAACAGTGCCTCGTATGGCTCGAGTATCTCGCGCAGTATGGATCTGCCTCTCTCTGACATTCTATATTTTATTATCATTTTGTTGCCCCACGCTTCCTCAAATCTTTCTATAAGATGCTTTTGTACCATGTCATCGAGTATTTCTTTGTGCTTGACGTTGTTAAGACCACAGTAGCTCATGAGCTTGCTCTGGTTCAGCTCTCCATACTCTGACAACTTGAGCATGATATCCTTTCTGATGTATATCCTGTCACGGTATTCGTGGACCAATTCAACCAGGTTTTTCAGGCTTGACAGATGTGTGATGGATTAATGATGAATAGCAATAGCCTTCAAAGGACGGCATATCTATTACTTGCAATACTGCACATCCCTCCTAAAATGGCTTGCCGGACCAAACCTCCTTAAAGGTGTAGTAACTATGTTACGTGTCAAGGGTGAACAGCGTCTAAAATAGATCACTCTGAAGATTACTCTATGGCAACTTTGAGGCGCATCTTGGCGGTGGGTCTAGCCGCTGCAACGTTTGCAGTTGTAATACCCTTTTTTGCAGGCGGAGTGCTGTTGCTGATAGAAGGTGTTGCACCGCTGGTAGTGCAAGCCGGACTTGTCTCGACAGCTGGACCTGAGTGGTTTGGGCCAGTGTTTGGTGTAAGCGCTATTACGCTTTCTGCCGCGGCGTTCATAGTATCTTGGAATCAGAGGTCATTCCTTGTGGCAGGACTGCTGGCTGCAAGTGGCATTATCTTTGCGATGCCTGCCTTGATGGCCACAGGATACTTGGAAGTTATAGTCATTCCCGGACCCATACTCGGAGTAATCATCGGCTTGGGAATATTTGGGCTTGGCATGGCAAAGGCCATAAGAACGGCAAGAACTGAAGTTATGGCCGTCGAAAGAATCTGAAGCACCCGCCGATCTGCTGCCTTGAGCAACGGACAATAGGATGATTTCCCCTTACTCCAGACATTCCTGTCTTCAGTATGATGATTATGTCGCAATAGGTGCTATTTTTGATAGCCATTCTGTTGTAGGTTTGCAGTTCTGACAATTATTGATAATTCCG
>CAZPIL010000051.1:0-8322 GCA_964586705.1 uncultured Nitrososphaera sp.
GTATGATAGCAAGCTTGGAAGGCGAAGGCATCTTTATGAGAAGCATGGCGTCAAGGGGAGCAGTAGGCGGAGTTTCAAAGTCTCTACGAAACGCCATCAGGGTACTGGACGCCGCAGGCTACGATCTCATCCTTGTAGAAAGCGTCGGAGCAGGACAGCTTGAAATCGAGATCACAAAGGTAGTCAACCTAACAGTAGTCGTTTTCACTCCCAATACGGGCGATAACGTACAAGCGGTAAAAGCAGGGCTGACAGAGGTAGGCGACATCTACGTTGTCAACAAATCTGACCTGGAAGGCGCAGGACAGCTGTATAATGTGTTGATGGACATGATAGGAGATACCGAGCGCAAGCCAACCATCTTGAAGGCCTCGGCGAAGACAGGCAAAGGAATCAGGGAACTAGCCAAATCCATTGACAAGTTGCTAAAGGAAAGGAGCAGTAGTTATAAAGAGCGGGAAAGAAAAATGCTTGAAGAGGAGTTGAAAGACATGGTTTCAGACATTGTCGAAAGGAAGGTCGCTTTAATGCTCGCAGAAGACAAAAAGCATTCAACCTTTGTTGACAGGATGGCCGCAAAAAAGATGGATCCCTACACGGCTGCAGAACATGTAGCGGAGAGCCTGTTCAAATGAGGTGTTGGAGATGGCTGATAAAGTAATAACCGACTCTAACATACCGGTAAAGCGCGTATACAAAAAGTCAGACGTCAAATCCCGCAGGGATGAGGAGCCTGGAAAATATCCTTACACGCGCGGGCTTTATCCAAACATGTACAGGGAACGCCTGTGGACCATGCGGCAGTATAGCGGCTTTGGCAGCGCTGAAGAAACGAACAAGCGTTTCAATTTCTTGCTAGATCACGGACAGACAGGGCTGTCGCTAGCATTTGACCTGCCCACTCAGACAGGCAGGGATTCTGATCACCAGCTGTCAGAAGGAGAGGTCGGCAGGACAGGCGTCGCCATCAGCTCGATAAAGGACATGATGACCTGCTTTGGAGGAATTCCGCTTGACAAGGTAAGTACTTCTATGACGATAAACTCGACAGCGTCTACGCTGCTGTCGCTTTACATAACAGTAGCCGAGTCGCAGGGCGTCAGGACAGAGCAGCTGCGCGGGACGACGCAGAACGACATCTTGAAAGAATATATCGCAAGGAACACCTACATCTACCCGCCCAAGCCATCCATGCGCCTGATAGGCGACATGATAGAATACTGCTCAAAGAGTGTGCCGCAGTGGTATCCGATAAGCATCTCAGGCTACCACATACGTGAAGCAGGCTCAAACGCTGTGCAGGAATTGGCCTTCACGTTTGCCGATGCCATCGAATACATCAATACGTGCACGTCTCGCGGACTCAAAGTGGATGACTTTGCGCCCAGACTCTCATTCTTTTTCTGCTGTACTATGGAGTTCTTTGAGGAAATAGCCAAGTTCAGAGCGGCAAGACGCATCTATGCAAAGATAATGAAGGAGAGGTTCAAGGCCCGTAGCCAAAAGTCGATGCACCTCCGCTTCCATGTGCAGACCTCGGGGGAATCTCTGACTGCGCAGCAGGTAGACAACAACATAGTCAGAGTAGCGACAGAAGCTCTGTCAGCCGTACTAGGCGGATGCCAGTCATTACACACAAACTCGCGCGATGAAGCACTTGCGCTACCTACAGAACATTCTGCAAAGGTGGCGCTTCGGACGCAGCAGATAATAGCAAGCGAGACAGGCGTTGTAAAGGCAGTGGACCCGATGGCAGGCTCGTACTACCTTGAATCCCTCACGGACGAGATAGAAGCGCAGGTGTGGAAGTATTTGAAAAGGATAGACAAAATGGGAGGCGCGATGGCAGCTATTGAAAAGGGCTACTTCCAGGAGGAGATACGCAACAATTCCTACCGCCTGAAAAAAGATGTAGACGAAAACAAGCGTGTCATAGTAGGGGTTAACAAGTATCAGGACGCGCAGGACGTGCAACCCGTGCTAAACAAGATAGACATAGAAATAGAACAGAGACAGATAGCGAGGTTGAAGGATTTGAAGGCAAGTCGCGACAATTCAAAGGCAGATTCTGCCCTTGCGGCATTGCAGAAGGGTGCCGAAAAGAACGATAACTTGATGCCGCTCATTGTCAACTGTGTCAAGAACTACGCGACACTTGGCGAGATCAGCGATACCCTTGGGACGGTATTTGGCAAGTACGAAGCTAAGGTTTCGTTTTGACAGGTAGCAGGCACGCCTTCAGGACGATTGCCTCCCCACGATGACATCTGCATGGGCACGTATTGCAGCAGTTGAAGAAGAAGAAGAAGCAGGTACTGTATCGGAACTCCATCAGCCAGACTTTATACGATAACAGGCAGATTCACCTCAGCGCCAAGGCGCTGTGAAGATCTGACTCGTACTGGAACCGTATCTTTGATACGCTATTTGACTGCAGGAGTACAAGGGCAAGGTAGGAAGAGAAACCAACAGCAGCAGGGTTTGTGCTTATCCAAGGCCAAGGTTATAGCCATAAGAGTTTTCTTGCTCGCCAGAAATATAAACAAGAAGGGATGAAAAAAGGGGCGTGAGAGTAGACCATATCGCAATTGCGGTAAATAATGTTGAGGAGGCGTTGAAGAACTATCAGAAGATCCTCAAGGTCGACCATCTAGAAATAGAAGATGTTCCAAACGAAAAAGTCAGAGTTGCCATGCTAAAGCTCGAGGACACCAGGATAGAGCTGATGGAACCTACCTCGCCAGACAGTCCAATTTCGAAATTCCTGCAGGAAAGGGGCGAAGGAATACACCATATAGCAATTACAGCCGACAATATCATTGAAGATGTCGAGCGAGCAAAGTCGCAAGGCATGCGCATGCTTGGAGACCTGCGCACAGGCTCGTATGGAAGGCGCATCACCTTCATACATCCCAAGTCACTCAATGGCGTGCTCACAGAGTTCTGCGAAGCTCCTCCAAAGCATAACGACTAAAACCCCTCCTTTTTTACTACAGTCATATTGAGACCGACCTGCAGCGAGCTTGTCGAAAGTCTGAAGGCAAGTGTGGAGAGAAACCATGCTGACGCTCTCCTTCTGTCCGGCGGCCTAGATAGCACAATCCTGGCAAGTATATTGCATCCAGCTTGTTCTGTGGCAGCAGGCTTGGGTACAGACGCGCCGGATCTTGCCTTTGCAAGGCAGGCAGGACAGAAATACAGTAGCAGGCACGTCGAGGAGACCTTTGACGAAGGCAGGATGACCGAAATGGTTGGCGTAGTCGTGCAAACGTTCAAGACATTTGACCCCATCGAAATACGTAACTCATGCGTAGCCCTTGCAGGTCTGGAGAGAGCAAAGCGCGAAGGTCACGATAAGGTGATGACGGGTGACGGCGGTGATGAGCTTTTTGCAGGATACAATTACCTGTCACGCTATTACGACGATTTGAACAGGCTCGAGCAGGAGCTTGCAAGACTATGGGAAATCATGCACTTTTCGTCAAAGATACTGGGCAAGAGAGCGGGTACTGATGTGGTAACGCCGTTTCTTGATACGGTATTTACAGAATTTTCCAAGTCCATAGATGTATCGGAAAAGATAGGAGAACACAATGGCCAAAAGTTCGGCAAGTTCATACTTAGGCGCTGTTTCGAGTCTGAAATTGGTGCGCTTGCATGGAGATACAAGATGGCACAGGAGCAGGGAGCCGCGATCGACAGGTTTTCAGGTTTTATCGACAAGATGATCGACGACGTCACTTATGCCAACAAAGTCAGAATAGCTGCGGCAGAAGGCGTCAGGATAAGAAGCAAAGAACACTTGAACTATTATGCCATATTTCGTGGGTACTTTTCCCCGCCAAAAGAGGAATCAGGTAACTGCTACAAGGTATGCCCCCACTGCCATGCCTGCCTTCAGAAAGGCAGATTCTGTAGGACATGCGGCGCTTTTCCGGTCAGTCCTATATTACTTTGAGTATTTGCCGGGTTTTTTAACAAAGATGCGCTTGCAGCCTTCACAGCAGAAAAAGTACGTCTTGCCATTGTGCTCGTGTGATACTGCAAGATCTTGATCCATTTCTATGCCGCAGACAGGGTCGACTGGCATTGACACCGATGTGCGTATCTGAATCGTATTTATTGTTTACCAAGTGGTTAGGCTTCTTGGTGGAAAGATAACTGACTGACCAGTCAGTTATCTTTATAAAAGACGTTTACTTTGTATAAATAATTGATGGGCACAAGGGAGTATGCCTTGCAGAACGGCGCTACCGGCAATCATACAGTTCTAAAAGTCGAGCGCGTTACAAAAGTATTCGAGTCTGTCGCCGGCAGTGTGACTGCGCTTCGAGGCATCGATATTGATATAAAGAGAGGGGAATTCGTATCAATAGTCGGCCCTTCGGGCAGCGGCAAGTCGACTTTGCTCAACATTATTGGTGCGCTTGACAGGCCAACATCAGGCAGCGTGTTCATTAACGATATTAACATCTTTTCGCTCGATGACTCTGAAATGGCAACCATGAGGAACCACCTCATAGGTTTCATCTTCCAGTCCTATAACCTAATAAATAGAACGACAGTACTGAAGAACGTCGCGCTCCCGGGCGTAATCTCAGAGATGACAAGCGAAGAGCGCGAAAGGAGAGCAATGAAACTACTGCAGGTACTCGGCATAGAAGACAAGGCACACCACAAGCCTGCCAATCTCTCGGGCGGCCAGCAGCAGAGGGTTGCAATTGCACGGTCGCTGATGAACGATCCTGCCATAATTCTTGCCGACGAGCCCACAGGGAATCTTGACACCAAGACTGGAGGCGAGGTATTCGACTTGCTAAGGATGCTTTCAAGTAAGTTTAGAAGGACGGTCATCATGGTCACACACAATCCCGAGCTTGCAGAGGCAAGTGACAGGGCAATATACATCCGCGACGGCAGGGTGGAAAAGGAGATAAAGAATTGAGGGCCCGAGCACCAATAATCGCCATCATGATTCTTCTTCCTCAGAGTGTCTTTGCACAACTGAGCGAAGAAGAAATAATCAATGCCAACTTTAGCGGGCCGGTATTCCTTGACGCGTACTGGACGGACAGGACTACAGACCCTCCAGAGGGGACTGCAGTTGTCAAGACAGAAGTCGGGCCCGGCGACGGCGCGTCGGTACTTGCAGTCACATTAGTAAACCGCGGCTTCTCAGATATCACCAACATCAGGGGTTTCCTTTCGCTCCCCTCCGGCTTTAATGCCGCAGGTTCTTCCGGCGATGCAGTGGCAACGCACAATGAAATAGTCCCGCCAGGAGGCACGTTTACACTCTACTTCCAAGTTGATGTTACGCAGAATGCACAGGTGAAAAAGTATGATGGACAGCTAAGGGCAGAGTACTCGAGAACACTTGAATCGGGACTGCCAAGGGTCAACACTATTGGAGTGCCATTCGAGCTTACCGGCAAGGTCATTTTGGACGCTTCGTCAGCAGGCGGAGTCGTGCCCGGCACGTCGAGGAATATTCCAATCGAGATAGCAAACAATGGCAGCGCGCCTGCGACAGGAGTTGTGGTATCCGTCCCTGCCACAACCGAGCAGGCTACCATAGTGAGCCTCGGCCAAAAGACGTTTGAGCTTGGTGTAATTCCACCGGGCGAATCTGCCACCATAGAGCCTACATTCTACGCAAGTAATGCATCTAGCGAGAGCCTGCAGGCGGTCAACCTCGCAGTCACATATGGAAACGCCTACGGAGCAAGGATAAGCTCGACTTTGCCTGTGGGGCTGGTTGTGCTCCCTCAATCATCAAGCTCTCTTTTGAGTGTCGAGCCAAGAGGAAGTTCCTCGATAATCACCGCGGGAAAGATAACAGATCTAGTAGTAGTGCTTGAAAACAATGGAAGTAACGAACTTTCAAACATAGTGGTTTCAGTAGCGCCACAATCAGAATCAATAGAGGTCTTGGGCAAGACCAGTTGGACCATAGGCGATATGGATCCAAATTCTTCTGAAGAACTATCGACGCAGATATTTGCGTCAACGGATATGGTGGGCAGGGCCACGGCATTCACGTTCACAGTCCAGCACACATCTGCAGGTCACCCGGACATCGACGTAATAGAGCTTGGCAGTTATGTAGACGGCGAAATAGCACTCAGCGCGTACGAGATAGACATGACGTACATCGGTGGTGTTCCCAATATAACGGGCAACCTGCTCAATGAAGGCAATGTGCTTGCACTCTTTACTACAATACAAATAACAGATGCTGAGAACCTGGTCGAAGGCCTGCCGCCAAGCCAGTACCTAGGCGACCTAGCCCAGAATTCGCCTCTGCCGTTCAGCATACCACTGGACGTATCAGATAGCGCAGCATCCGGTACTTATCCAATAGAGCTTCAGGTGCAGTACAAGGATAACCTGCGACAGTCGCACACCCACAACTTTACAGCAAATGTTAATTTCATATCCGAAGACCAGATGGCAACGGAGAACACGCAGAGTGCAGATGCGGCGCAGACGATGCAGATGGTAGGGATTATAGCAGCTGTTGCAGTAGCCGCAGTAATAGCAGTAGTGTTTGTGCGTAGAAGAAAGGGATCTGCCCTCAAGAGCAAGCTACGCTTTAGCAAGCAAAACGGTGGCGACGACATCGAGTCAGTGCTTGACAGCCAGCTGAGAAAGCCGGAAGAACGCAAATGAACATCAAAGAGATCTTTGGCCTTTCAATAGACGCGCTGAAGGAACGCAAGACCAGATCTGGCCTGACCATAATGATGGTAGTCGTTGGAAGCAGCCTTATGATCGCCCTTAATGGCATGACTGCAGGCTTTTCAAATTTTATTGATTTCCAATTTAGCAGGCTTGCACCAAACATACTGTTCGTTTCAAGTGCACAAAGCGATGCAGGAGGTGGTCCACTGGGTGGGGGTCCGCCGCCGGCACCCACTATAACTCTGAATGAGGCGGTGGTGAGCAGGATAAGGTCGCTCCCGTTTGTTGACGACGTGATACCATCATATCAGGCTCAGGTCATGCTTGAGGCAGGCGGCAAAGAGCAAGACTCGACCGTGTTTTCAATAGATCCGCAAAAGCTGTATGTAATAGCTCCCACAATAGAGCTTGTAGAAGGTTCCAGCATACGCCAGAATGATCCATCGTCCATACTGCTTTCAGACAGCGTTGCAAATCCACAAGGCGAAAGCACTCCGTTTGCAGTAATTGGCCAGACTATAAGGGTGACGTACTCTTTTGTAGACCCTGATAGTGGCAATCAGGAATCCAACAGCAAGAGCTTTGTAGTATCCGGAATAATGGAGCCGACGGGCAATCCTACAATAGACAACGCCGTAGTCTTTAATCGCATAGCAGGCAACCAGATTCTTGAAAAGACAGGCAGGTATGACGCGTTGCTAGTAGCGGCCGAATCAGGAGAGTTTGTCAACACAGTAGAGGACCAGATTCGACGACTGTACGGCAATGATATCGGCATTACCACGCCGGAAGCCATACTGGAAACTATCAATGAGTTCATCGCAGGCTTTTCTTCATTCACCACCAGCATTGCACTTGTCGCGCTTTTGGTTGGAGCAGTTGGAATAATCACTACGTTATACACGTCTGTGACAGAGCGCATACGCGAAATTGGCACTATGAAGGCCATAGGCGCACAGAACAGCTTTATCCTTGTGCTATTTCTGTCCGAGGCCCTGACTATCGGACTAATCGGGGCAACGGCAGGAATGGGAGTCGGGATAATTGGCGGCTACGTCCTTATTGCAGGTTTTGCTTCGCAGGATCCAGCCTCCCAGAATATGACGCCTGTCTTTTTGCCACAAGATATGGCAACAGTGTGGGGGCTTTCTGTCGGGCTTTCAGTGCTTGCAGGCATGTATCCGGCTTGGCGCGCTTCTAGAACTGCACCAATAGTAGCGCTTAGGCGCGAGTGACAGGTATCTTTCCACAGTAACTGTCCAAGGGCCTGATTTCAAGCAAACAGAGAGAGACTTGCGTGTATGTATGGCATCAGTATTTCTGCCAGGGCCTTGCGTGCTTGGTTAGATGACAGGCTTCAGAGCAGAAGTAGTCATCGCACATATAGCAAAACAGCGGATAGTCTTGGGTCTTTTTACCACAACCTCCACAGGTAGTAGACATATCCATAGTAATAATTGGTTGTTCAAAGAATTAAGACTTGTTGTTGTGGTTGTGGTTGCAATAGTAGCGTCAATGAAGAAATTGAAAAAAAAGAAAGCAGAGGCCGAACCTTGTTGGAACGGCTCGAGTCGATTCCCAGTTTATGGTATGGACCTGCTGTAAAGCTTGCCTTCGAGGGCTAGCTTGTACATCTCT
>CAZPIL010000052.1:0-8275 GCA_964586705.1 uncultured Nitrososphaera sp.
GTTTCTTTAAGCTCGTTTGTTCGTGTAGTCATCACGTATACCTACCGTGTATTTATGTATACCGTTTTATACTGCCATATACGCTTATATACGGTGTAGTTATAACTAAGGATACCGAGATATGCCGCCGTATAACATGACTACGGTCAGATTCATAGGAAAGGTGAGCACTATGGGAGACAAGCTGATTATCGTTATCCCTAAAGACAACCACAAAGAGATAGGACCACTGAAAGGCAAGCATGTCAAGGTAGTGGTGGAAGAGGCGATATCATGAGACATTGCCTAGAGTATGAATCGCCTATAGACCCTAACTCGCTATCCTTCGAGATGCGTATAGTGGATATTGACTTTCTGTGTAGGCGGTGCTATGACCTTTTGTTAGAAGAGATTGATGCTGAGGATACCCCCCACTTGCAGAATCCGCGCTTTATGGCCCTGTCAGCCTAATCTAATTCGCATTATCAGTCGGGGCTAGAGCTATAATTTATAGAAGTATTAATTAGCTAAAAGCATGCCGCGCTTAAGATGTGGATACTGCAAAGAAGTGCTAAACCCTGAAGCATCAAGAAATGTGAATGCCGGAGACTATCTTTTCCATCCCTGTTTCAAGAACGATGTTAATCAAGTTGAAGTCATTTTTGATGAACCTGAATAACCCGCGCTTTATGGGTCTAGCATATCACATTCCAAGACATCTTTTCGCCGGTGGTAAACCATTCGATGTCTTCCATGCGTCCACTTAAGAAACGGTTAGGCACTATAAAAAATGGGTATATCGTTACAAGGTCTATGAGTCTGGTCTAAACATTAGAACTTAAAATTGTCAGTGACGAACAGTGTCTTAGTGATTCTCAATTGCAAGCTCTAGCTGGCGCAAATACTCTTCGTAAGCAATGTCATCGTCTGTCTTGGCAGGTTTTGAGACCAGTCTTGCACCAGGCTCCTTTGGAGGCATTATTCAACCCTATTTAATAGCGTTCAACTTATAATGATTTACATGAACTAAACCGCACATGTTGTTCAATTTTTTTCACAAAACTTGGCTAACGTTTGAATAACAAATATACAGGATATAGGTGGTGGGCGCTTTGTTGTAAATCTTGCAAACTTTATGCAAGAGAGTCCAGCATGGTTTTTATTGCCGAACATATGCTTGCATGGTGATTTGTCCGCTTCGGAGTACAAACACATACTCAGAATCGCCGGAAAAGACGTTGAAGGTAGCAAGAAATTGCTTGTCGCCCTCAGCGAAGTTAAAGGCGTAGGTTACAATTTAGCGCAGGTGTTAACGCAATCACTTGAAATAAATTCAAGCATCCGCGTAGGCTTCCTCACAGATAATCAAATAAAAGATATAGAGCAGGCTCTTGCAGATCCGTCAAAGGTTGGCGTGCCTCAATGGTACCTCAACAGGAAGAAGGATATGCATTCTGGCACAACTCATCACTTGATAACATCTGATCTCGACTTTTCAGTAAGCAACGATATTGACCGTGAAAAAACCGTTATGAGTTGGAGAGGGTACCGCCATATGTTTGGCCTCAGAGTAAGAGGACAGTGCACAAGGACGACAGGAAGGAGAGGTGGCGCAGTTGGAGTCAAGAAGGCCAAAGGAATACCCAGTGCAGCACCGGCAACAATACCGGCTGCAACACCAGCAGCTCCCACAGGTACAGCAGCTCCAGCCAAGCCAGCTCCAAAGGAGCCTGAACAAAAGTAGGTGGACTGATTGGGCGATCCTAAAAAGCAGAAAAAAATGTACCATAGGCCAAGAAGGATCTGGGCTACAGACCAGCTTAATGCTGAGCTTTACATCATGGGATCATATGGCCTAAGGAACAAGCGCGAACTTTGG
The DNA here is from genome assembly GCA_964586705.1 of uncultured Nitrososphaera sp. Lineage (GTDB taxonomy): Archaea > Thermoproteota > Nitrososphaeria > Nitrososphaerales > Nitrososphaeraceae > Nitrososphaera. Next base: position 1,859 of record CAZPIL010000052.1, read on the forward strand.
GCAGCACAGACAGAGGTTGCAAGGATACGCAATCAGGCGCGGGCTCTTTTAGCAGCCACCGCAGAAGTACGGATGGAAAAAGAAAAAAGATTGCTTAACTTTCTCTCAAGAATCGGACTTGCAAAGGAAGGCACGACACTTGATGATATCCTCAATCTGAAAGTTGAAGATCTACTTGAGCGCAGACTTCAGACGATAATCATGAAGAGGTCAGGAGCCAAGTCTCCATACCAAGCAAGACAGATAGTGAGCCATGGTCATGTTTCGATAGGCAACAGGAAGATCAACAAGCCGGGATACATAGTCAGAATAGACGAAGAAGGACAAATAATGGTTCATATCGAAGTTGTGCCACCGGCCGCAGCGCAGAGCGGGGAAGCGACACCGGCATCCTAGCTGACCACGTCAACGTGGTCTATCTTACCATCAGAGTCCATGTCAAAGCCTTGCACTACGACCGCCCAGGCCTCTTCTTTGCTTTTGAACTTCTTTAGTACATCTTCACTGTAGGTCGTCAGACCAATGACTGCAGATTTTGTACCAGCCGATCGCACACCTGCCACTACCACCATGTGATAAGACTCATCATACGGGTTGCGGATCTTTGCGATCAAACCATGATTGTCAGAACCATAGCGTTTTCCAGACCTGTCTACAAGACCCGACCAAAAATTGCCTTCATCAAACCTTATGGGCAGATAGCGATTGAATTCAGCAGTGACAATGTTTGTGCCAGGGCCGCCTATGGATATGAGGTTATGCCCCGATAGCACCTTCTCGGCCTTGGCGTCCACGTCCAGCTTTACGACAAATTCACTGGGCGCTGTGCTTGTTATTGTTCCTAAAAAGAATGCAAGATGAACAGCATAATGACCGTCACGCGCGGACGATTTGTAGGGACCGTGCGGTTCAGGTGCCCCCACGGTCATAAGCCCATCAAAAGAATCTCCTTTCACGAATCCTTCGAAGAACCGCAGAGCACTCTTGTGTCTGGTGGCACCGGGGGACTCGACGGTAGTCTCGCCCCAGCCCAGCTCAATGCCAAACGCAGGGCTGGCTGCATGATACAAACGCGCTGTGCCCCCTCTGACGAAATTACTTCCCGCCTCCTCTATGGCACCTACCTGAGCCAGCCTGCGTATGTAATAGTACGCGCTCTGTTCGTAGATGCGCAGTTCCTTTGCGATCTGCGCAGGATACATTGGTTGTCTTGATAGAAGCTCCATTATCTGCCATGCAACAGGATTTGCAAGAACACGCATCTGTGCAACGTCTCTGAAGACTGTTATCTTTTTCGCAGACACTTGGCCTTCTGATTCTGTGACCAGTGACTTTCTTGCCAATGGCTACAGTAGTACGTTGTGTTATATAATACTTTGTAGTGGTATAAACTAATCCACAGTCTTTAGGGGTATTTTACGCATAAAGGATTATAATTTTACATATAGCAGTAAATAAATCTGTTCATAATCATTTTAAACGCGGTGCCCTCAATTGGGTTAGCATGTGTTCGATAATAGGATACAAAGGCAGACAGTCTGCTGCCCCAATAATTGTTGACAGTCTCAAGAGGATGGAATACCGAGGCTATGATAGCGTTGGTGTAGCCATGATAAAGGAGGGGAGCCTGATGGTGCGCAAGGGTATAGGCAAGGTCATGGAAGTCAATCAGAGCCTTGCAATAAGCGACATGTCTGGAAAGATAGGGATAGGTCATACTAGATGGGCCACACATGGAGGTGTCACAGATAGCAATGCACATCCCCACTCAGCATGCAAGAACAATATTGCCGTAGTTCATAACGGCATCATTGAAAATTACAAGGAACTCAAAGAGAAACTAATTGAGCAGGGTCACGTTTTTTCGTCCGAGACAGATAGCGAAGTCATTGCGCACCTTCTGGAAATACACCAAGACAGCGGAACAAAGCAAGCAGTTATTGAAACATGCAGAGACTTGCGCGGAAGCTATGCGTTTGTCGCGGCCTTCCAAGACGGTACCATTGCAGGTGCAAGGTATGAGGAGCCGCTCATAATTGGCGTTGGAAACGATGGCTATTTTGTATCATCAGATGTGCTCGGGTTTTTGCAGCATACCGACAAGGCAATATTCCTCGACAACTGCGATATCGCAGTTATTGACAATACGAAACTGGAAATATTCGACTTTGATGGCAGGCCGGTTGCAAGGCCGATAACGCAGGTTGCGTGGGAGCTTGGTGATGCGGACAAGGGCAAGTACGCGCACTACACCCTCAAAGAAATAAACGACCAACGCCTGACTATTGCAAATGCAGCGAGGCAAGACGAGCTCACAATATCCAAATTCTGCGAAATTATTGCAGGTGGCAGAAGTATCTATATCACAGGCAGCGGCACTTCCCACCATTCGGCTCTAATATTCAAACAAATGCTGGCCAGATTTGCAAAGGTTCGTGCCGAGACTGTGATGTCAAGCGAGGCTCTGGATGACCTTTCAGCCATCGATTCAGAGTCTGTTGTTATCGCTATCTCGCAAAGCGGTGAGACTGCGGACGTCCTTGCAGCTGTCAAGGCAGCGAGAATGAGGGGTGCCAAAGTCCTTGGAATAGTAAACGTTACCACATCATCGCTTGCAAGGACAAGCGATTGTTTCCTATCAACTAACTGCGGTCCGGAAATAGGAGTCGCGGCAACGAAGAGTTTTACGGGCCAACTCGCACTTGCATATGCAGTCACAGACAGGCTTACCGGAGGCAGGTTAAAAGCTGGCGAAAAGGCCGAATTTGTCGAGGCTGCAGAGAAGGTAATCTCAATATGTCAGCCGGTAATCGAAAAGATGGCCGGTGAGTTGAGCAATGCAAATGACATTTACCTTCTTGGCAGGTCTACCCATTACCCGATTGCACTCGAGGGTGCACTCAAGCTGAAGGAACTTGCATATGTGCACGCAGAAGGTGTGGCGGCAGGCGAGTTGAAGCATGGCCCGCTGGCCCTTATGGAAAAGAATACCATTGTGGTCATGTTGAGCCCAAGCGATGGCACACATGGGGACTCTATTTCGAACGCGCATGAGATTAAAGCAAGAGGTGCGACGATTATCGGCGTCTCAGATGTAAAGGATGACATCTATGATCACTTTATCGAAATACCGCATATGGAGCAAGAAGCTTTCTATCCCATAATTGAAGTCATCCCACTGCAGATGCTTGCATACTACCTTGCGCTTGTCAAGAACGCGGATCCCGACTATCCAAGAAACTTGGCCAAATCTGTGACTGTAAGGTAAAAAAAAGAGAAAAGAGAAAAACTCGCTTACTGTTGCGAGTTCTCGCCGGTGGACGACCGGTAACCGGTGGACGAGCCTATCGGGACATCCGGGAAGCTGTCGCTCATGCGCTGCTCCGCGACTGCACCTGCTTCGGCAAGTATCCGGTCAACATCCTCTCCTGACGCGTCAAATGCAAAAGAGGTGTTTCCAAGAGAGCCCGCAGACATCATGATGTCGCTAAATACACCGTTTATCTCACCCAGTTCGCGATCGACCTCTGGCATAACACCTGACAGGCCTGACCTCACACGCGTGAGTGCTCCCATCGCGGGTCCTATTGCCACCATCACATCTCCAAAGTCCATGGTTGTCTCAAGACGTAGCTGTATTTGCTCAAGAGCCATCTTCAGTTGAGATATAGTCTTGATGGTCTTGCGTACCTGTGCAAGCTCATTTGACACCATCCTTCCTGCAGGAGTGTCATGTTTCTGCAGCGCGGAGACTACCTGGTTGAATAGGTTCTTCTCCTTGCTGCGGAGCTTCTCCAAAATAGCATCAAGTTTCTGGTTCTGTGCCTGGAGCTTGTTCTTGGCGAACTCGATCCTAGGTTTCAGTGGCTGTTGCGGTCCGAGGCTCTCCTTCAGCCTCTCCGACATGTTCTGCCGGTTGTCCTTGACCCAGTTACTGGCAAAGTTGGTCATGCCAACTAGCCTATGAAAACGACGTTAAACGGAAGTGTCATCATTCAGCAACTAACAGCTAATATTTTGTAGACTCTAGTTAGATGCATTGAGATATGATTAGCCATAGAAGATTTCTGCATAATGATTGTACAAGTTTTTGCACAGGAAGACAATATCCATGGGAAAACATTAAATCCTCTGCACAACCAACGCCGGTAAATATGCCGAGGACAAAAAAGTCCGAGTCACAGGAAGAAGGACTTCCAAAATGGGTCGAAGACGAGATCAAGTCAGCCCAGTTTGGCAAGCCGGAGGTTATGACGAGAACAGGTTACATACTCGAGATATATGACAAGGACTTGCGACTCGACATACAGGTGTACGAGCCAATGCCCGATGGAAGGATCATTGTAGAGGGCATCAACCTCCCCAAGTCCGTCAAGATAAATGACCTCATGAAAGGCTTTGTATATGAATTCAAGATAGTGGTCTACACCGCGCCCCTGAGTGACAAGGTAATTGAACTGTTGAAAACAAAGTACGGCCTCGATATGAAGGCAATATACAATTTTGAGATAAAAGAATTGACGTTAATGGATGTCGAATCTGACATGCCTACCGCTTCTTCTTCATCAGAAGATGAAGGCGACGACTAGCCTCTTGTCGGTTCGGCAGGTTTTTTCCCTATGGCGAGCTTCATTATCGCTATCCACATTATTACAAGTGGAACGTGATAAGAGGCTATACGCCAAGCGATAATGACGTTTAATTTTGAGTCCTGTGCTATCGTATCAAAGTCCGGAATGCTTGACAGGTTTGACACATAAGCCCATATTCCAAGTTCGGTTAGTCCTGACCCGCCTATGGTTATAGGAAGGTTTCCCACAACGTTTGAGGCTGCTACTGCCATCAGCGAATCAAACAGTCCAAGACCAGAACCGATAGTTTCTGCCAAAACTAGGAAAGATACACCGTAGGCCACGTAAGATGCAAAGGTTATCCCAAGCCCCACAACAAACGGTTTTATCATCTTGCTCGAGGCAAAGTTCTCCCTGCTCATTGTGCAGAGGTCGCCAAGTGCCTTGTTTGCTTGCCCTATGTAGTGTTCTGCCTTTTTCTGAGCAAATCGCTCTACAATCCTTACTAAAAACATTGGGACCTGTATGTTCCGCTTAGCAGAATACAACACTACCAGAAACCAGAACAAAAATGTTGGAAGAGCAAGTAGGATGACAGTTATACCTATAGTCGTGCCGCCTCGCATTATCGCGATGCTACCAGCGATGAAACCAAGTATTGTGACTGCAAACACGTCGGCGATTATCTCCATAGTGGCGACCCATGCAGCCTTCCCCGGTGGAAGACCCTGCTTCGACATCCATGCTATTCTGACAAACTCGCCTCCAACGTATGAAGGGGTAGTGTAGGTTACGAAGTCGCCAGCGAGTCTTGCCGCCATTGTCTTTCCAGTCGAGGCAATATCATGGCCGATGAACTTGCGGATGAAATACTTGAGCCGGTATGCTTGCAACATTATCCTTGTAATGGCAGCAATCGCGGCCGCAACAAATGGCACAAGGCCCACAGCAAAAATGTCTTGGGGCGAGACATTTGTAGTTAGGAATATGATTACAAACGGCACAATGCTAACGGGAATCGCCACAAGTCGCCAGTTCAAAGTTATCGCACTTAGAAGGACGTTATATAATAACGAATGTGTAAAGCAGATATATACGCCGGTGCGCTGTTCCCAAAAGGATGGCTAAAGCCATTTTTGTCACCGGGACTGCAGGCTCGGGCAAATCACTTCTCACGTCCCGTCTGCTACAATGGTACCGTGATAATGGCGCCTTCCCAATATCACTCAACCTTGATCCCGGCGTCGTATCTCTTCCATACAGCCCCGATGTAGATGTCAGGGATTTCATAGATATAGGAACCATTATGGACAATTTCAGCCTCGGTCCAAACGGCGCTCTCATAATGGCAAGCGACATGGTAGCGACTAAAATGGACGAGATACAAGAGCAAGTGGATGGGTTGAATGCAGATTACATTATAGTCGACACGCCGGGCCAAATAGAGCTATTTGCATTCAGGGCAAGTGGCCCGTACTTTGTTTCTAATTTCAGCGCGGACGGCAAAGCTACAGTATTTGCCTTTGATGCAACTCTGGTATCATCTCCTATCAACTTTGTCGCAATTTCACTCCTCGCCTCATCTGTAAAACTTAGGCTAAAAACTGCACAGATAAATGTCCTAACAAAGCGCGACCTTGTCATCGATAGGTTGAAAGGTATACTAGAATGGGCTGGCTCTACACACGCACTTGAAATTGCACTCAGTGCAGAAAAAGAAAGCGAATACTCGCTTTTGAGCAAAGACCTCGCGCGAAGCATGACCCGCGCGGGATTTGCACCGGGACTCATGGCAGTTTCGAGCACCACCATGAGCGGCATCATTAACCTTGCAGCAGCTCTTGCC
>CAZPIL010000053.1:0-8265 GCA_964586705.1 uncultured Nitrososphaera sp.
GTCTGCAATTATGCCAGTCATCAATTATGGAGTACACGAATCACTATATAGTATTTGTGTGCCAAGACGCCGTCAGCCGCCGATAGGTAGGTTTACATCCGGAAAGGCCGCCTGTGCGATATTGTGGCCGAGACCGTGGTTGTATCCGGAGACGAAATAGTCGTCACGATAGCAAAATTTCAGTCTAACATAAAGAAGAACTGGTGTGCCTGCGTTGACTCGTCTATACCTGCATTTTCAATGAGCGACGCGATAAAGAGGGGCTATATTGACGCCATGAAGCGCAACGTAAAGATAAGATACATCACAGAAATAACTACTGATAACCTGTTGCATTGTAAAGAACTCCTGCAGTTTGCCGAGCTGCGTCACCTGACAGGCGTTCGGGGAAGTTTTGCGGTGAGCGAAGGCGAGTTTGTTGCTGGCATCTCTTTGGGTGGCCAGATAATGAGACTCATCTACAGCAACGTCGCCGAAGTTGTGACTCATCAACACAATGTCTTTGAAATGCTCTGGACGGTAGCCATCTCTGCAGAAGCAAAAATGAAGGAGCTCAGCTGAAATATCTGAATTTGACATAAGGGGGCATGCCAGTAATACAGGTGACCATGAGTCATGGCAGGTCGGTGGAACAAAAGCGCGAACTTGTCAGAGTCCTGACGAAGGAAACTTCGCGCATACTGAATACAAATGAGGACGCTGTTAGGATACTCATCTACGAAGTCTCAAAGGAAAACTGGGGTAATGCCGGCGTACTTGGGCTTGATATGTGATCGTAAACAAGAGCAGAGTCCTTTTGGAGTAACTCCTAAACCTCGAGATTAGGGAGGTATTACCTGCGTCTGTCAAGAACTGTAATAACAACACCGCCTATGAGTACCATGATGCCTGCAATTGTTACGGCAATCCCTGCCAAGACGCCACTGAATACGTCAGTATCTATGTCACGCTCACCTACGCCTGGTATATGGCCAAACACTACGTCAACAGTCGCACTAGATGGGCTCTGGTTGGTTATTACAAGCTCATAGGTGCCGGGCACGGTCGGATCGGCCGCTTCCGCCATAGCCTCTGTAAATGTCGTGCCAAAGATCTGATTGCCGTTGGGATCCTGAACTCTTACACTCATCTCCACTTCTTGCCCTGCAGATGCTACTATGGAGAGAGGCCTTGTGGTATCTGCTATCCTGATTGTAGCAGTGACAGACTCGCCAGAGCCTACCTCGCGTCCCTGTAGTATGGTTGTATTTCTCTGTATCTCTTCTGCAAGAGGGAGTGCCCATGCAGTTGTAAGGATAATCCCTGCCGCAAATATGATTCCTCCTGCGATCAGGATATAGTGACCTCTCTTCAATACTCTGTATCTGGAATTTAATGTGTTATAAATTCTGGCGAGCAGAAGCTTTTGCGGCCTTTACAGCTGATCCTAATCCAGCACATCTTCTCTTATTCTCTCCCTTTGCGCCGAATCACTGTTTCAGCCTGTCACGGAAGAATAGCTATACTAGCAACTATTAGAAAAACGGGCAGTAGGGGTGCGGGCTGACTCTATACGGAAAGACTGCGTCATCAGAGGTCTGGTAGTTCGCGAGCCTAGTGAACGCGGTACCTATGCAGCGAACTTTTCTAGTATTCTTCCCATGCACTTGGTACACCTGTTCAATAGATCAAGCCTTGCGAATTCATTTGGTGAATGTATGCGGGCAAACATATACGTGCTGCCGATAGAAATGCACGGGGCATCTAGGATTTTGACAAAAGAGTACATAGGTCCAGTACCCGCGGCGGACACGCTCAAGACAGAACTGCCAAAGGCCTCTTCGGCAGCATCTTGAACTACTTTTACGAATGAGTCGGAAAGCGGCGTCCTCGCAGCCGCTTCTGCATGAATGAACCTGACTTCGATATCTGAAAAGCCTCTATCTTTGAGGTGCTTTTTCAGGCGCACCAACTGCTTTTCGGGAATCATACCTGGCACTAGGCGAAAGTCCAGTTTGACTCTTGCCTTTGAAGGAAGAACTGTCTTTGCACCTTCGCCTGAGTAGCCTGAATCGAACCCTGCTATGTTGCAAGTAGGCATTCCGACAAGTGCCTTTTTCACTTCAGTTCCTGTGGCATTATTCACGAATTTTTTGATTCCATACTCTTTCTTGAACTCCTGGACATCAAAAGGTTCCTTTGAAATCGCGGCAAGCTCTTGCCTTGTAAACGGCCTAACTTCCTTGTACCAGTCCTTTATCAGAATCTTGCCCTTCCTGTCGCGCAGAGTTGCAAGCGCCTGTACTATGTGCCACGCCGGGTTTTCAATAAGTACTGCAAGGCTAGAATGAGCGTCTCTCACAGGTCCTGTAGCCAAGAGTTCAACATATAGCAATCCTTTCATGCCTAGCGATACCACGGGTCTTTCCTTTGCATCAACGTAGCCAAATTCCCATATTACACCGTCGCAGGCAAGCTTCTTACTATATTTCTTGAGATATTGCTCGACGTGTACGCTTCCAATCTCCTCTTCTCCCTCAACTATGAATTTAACATTACACGGAACATCACCCGTCGCTTTCAAATAATACTCGACTGCTTTTATTCTGGTTATCAACTCGCCCTTGTCGTCTGCCGATCCTCGGCCAAGGACCTTGTTTCCTTCTACCTTGCCGGAGAAGGGATCATCATCCCATAATTCTATGGGATCTTCCGGCTGTACGTCATAGTGATTGTAAAACATCAGTGTCTTACTAGGATTGGACTTTGACCTTACCTCACCGTACACTATTGGAGGTACATTCTGGTCATCAAGGTACAACACTTCCGAATTGATGCCAGACCTTTGCATCATAGAGGCTACAAGGTTTGCACACTCTATAAGCCCTGTCTTTTTTGCAGACACACTTTGCTGTCTGATGAGAGCCTGCAAGTCTGAAACAAGGCCGTCCATGCCTGCATCAACGAGAAAATCTATCACTAGCCGTTAAAACTCCGGACTGTAGAAATAAAGGTTGCCTTCGCCGGCTGCGTCAAGTCTTCAGTTGGTGCAAGGCACCTCCTCAGACCCGAGGAACTCGTCTGGTTAAATAGAAGCCATTGATGCGGCATATCACAAGCTATCAGTCGATGGAGGCTGCATTATGCAAGGTACATGAAGGAAGTGAGAGTGATATCTGTGCTAGTCTGGCAGGTGTCTCCACACAACAACAGCGTTCCTGCTTCAGCCACCAAGCTTTTGATGATGTCTGCTGCAGGCGTGCATTCCTCTCCCAGCTCCAGGGGTAGTGTGTCTGTCTTGTCCCAATCCCGTTTCGACTTTACGCAGTAAGGGGTATGTGGCAATAATACTTGTACTGCAACCTTCTGCCATTATGTCTAGCTCTGACACAAGGAATCTAGAATAGATGCGCTATTTAACGGCTGGAGCACCCTGAGGGGGAGGGAGAGGGAGAGGCACAGGGGTTGTTTGGTTGGCTAGCTAGCTTGGCTCACTTTCCTCCCAAAGAAGGCTCAAGCCGTAAGGGTTTATTTTCACGCTCGCCAAAGTTACAAAATACAAACTGTTCAAGTGGCCAAATACAGCTGCCGCTAACCAGAGGTTCTCCTCACGTCCACAACGCAATGCGTCGGAGAAAAGCCCCAATGAATGTTGAAAGCGCAGCTCTACGGTCGGAGGATCAGATTCTTTATCTCTTTCTTGTCATAGTAGACTCCGCAGGAATCGCAGAACCACACATCAATATCGGCGATTCTGGTCACCATGACCTTATTACGGAGATCTCTCGCACATTCTAGACATCGGAGGTCCATTTCGCGGCATTCCGCAATTATTATTTTAAAGATCCGGCTTTTCGACTGCTATAGAATAGTTACGCGTTTAATGGTTAATGCATATTTTTGTAGCACTTGCACATTGACTGTACACACATTGTGTCTTGGACATAGTTACTTGTAGGATTCTCTGTCAAGCCCTATCCAAAACTCTGCTAGACAGGACAGGCTTTATTTTCCGACCTGACGGCGGAACTCCAATAGAGGAAATATTAATAGCAATCCTTCGTGTCATTAAAATAGCTAACCCATGCTGCGAATAGATGCAAGTTAATGTGTTTCAATTGCGATACTAATGAGACCTGCATGTGTGATGGCACCACATGCGCATGTATGACAGGAACAGAGTGTGCTAAATGTTGGCACAGAAGCAAGCTGAGAAGTTCGGAAGCACGTCAGAACTGATTGTCAAGAAGGCAAAGCCTTTGAGGATATTTTGCACGCCTTGATTGGTCTTCAAGTGACCGCCTTTAAAGGAGTGCAGATATCAGGGCTCCGGGATTACTTGTATTAGTCCCCCGCAGAGCGCAAAGCGCGCTGAAGTTGCGACCAGTTCGAGCTGAATGGCAGGTCGGACAGATACACAAAGGAGAGGATTTGAAAAAATGGCGCTTACTTTACTAAAGCCATTACATCACTTGTCAGCTTACCTTGGTCATATGGCGGCACTACTGAAACAAGCAAAGTGACATTTTTCATCGGAAAAAGAAACCCGTGCATCTTTCCGTAACTAAACATTACGAAGTCCAGCTGTCCTAGTAGATCCTGATTCGTTTTTGCAATGGATGACATGATTTCTGTTCTCAATACAAGTTTGGCTGCCTCATCCTCAGGTGCCTTTTCTCTAATGCTGGAGGCAATTATTCTTCCCTCCGAGAGGACTGCAACAGCATTAATGTTCTGACTAAGACCTGCTATCTTGTTACAGAGATCATTGTATTCCACGGTTCCTGGAGGATATAATCATATTATAAAGTTCTTCCATTTAGCCCATCTTCCATAATTGCATTAGAAAATAATTAGAACAAAAGACACCTGCTGGAGCGGCAGGCATCAGGACAGAGGGAGAAAGCAAGTTGACCATCTTTAGTACAAGTTGATTGCAAAAACAACTTGAACAGCTTGTATATCATGCGAGACAGGCATTACGACCCACGATAACCATCAGAAACAAGTTGAAATGTAACCATGACGTGTTAATCGTTGACATTATTAATTTGACTGCTGGTTCTATCTCCTTCCACTGACGTAACATTCCGGCACCACATCAACCCTCAGCAGATCTGCCAGTATTCTGGCATCTACCTTGTCTGTTTTTCACTTTAGCATATTCTATAGCCTTTTACCGGAGTAGCTGTGCTATCTTGACGTCTTACTGGTTCTCATTTAGCAGGTCGTACACAAATTGATGGTTATGGTCAGATTTCGTCACTATAGTAGCGCTTGTGCCATTCAGGAATCATAGTTTCAAATCAACCGGCTCCTCCACCTTTGCTCCTTGACGATTCTACCATCATCTCTTTTCAGTACTGCCCGAATCATTCTCTGTCCTAAATCCAGCGCAGCATAGATAGCGGTAGTATAGTAGCTTTTCTTGATCTCATCTTTGTCGAACATGTTACCTGTTAATCCTGTCTGATACAATTTTATCTCGGAAATTAGTATCAAGTGATAATGTTACTTCGCCGTTACTGAACTAGCTTTTTTCTCACTTCTAGACTCAACCTATCAAATCCTATCACCAAGGCGAGCAAAACCAGCAAGGCCATGGCAACCTTGTCAAAATTGAATGATTGTAAATAGAGGAACAAATAGAACCCTATCCCTCCAGCTCCAACCAATCCTAGGATTGCTGCATGTCTGATGTTATATTCGATCATAAAAAAGAAGTTGTTCACAATGTGAGGCAGGATCTGTGGCAAAATTGCATGGCTAAAGATTTGTGTATTGTTAGCTCCTACTGCAACTACTCCTTCCACAGTGTCCATGTCGATCGACTCTATTGCTTCGTAGTTAAGCTTGCCGAGATATCCTAGGGTATAAAAGGTCAGCGCAAGCACGCCGCTAAATGCTCCAAGACCAACAGCTATAACAAATATGACTGCCCAAACTAGACTCGGAATTGTTCGCACTACCATCAGGTAGGTTCTGGTCGCCATAACAAAGAATCGTGGAGAGATATTGCTTGATGCCATAGCAGACAGAGGAAGTGCAAGCAGTGCGCCAAGTAGCGTTCCTACTAGGACCATTTGTATTGTTTCAACTGCAGATTCAAGCAGGGTAGGAGCTACTGAAACATCAGGAGGAAAAAGTTTGAAGAGAAAATCCAAGAGCTGAGGGATCCCATTAATCACTTTATCAGGCGTAAACTCTATGCTGGCAAAAGCCCATGAAAAGACTGCAAGTGCAAGAACAATTGCAATAAAGGTTTTCTTGGATGACCTAATTGAAGAGTATTTTCTTGATTGCATTCTCATCCATCTCTTCAACATGTGCATCAGACATTACACGGCCATTCTTCATCAGAATTATTCGCTTGGAGTATCTCATGGCCATTTCTATATCATGCATTACGAATACCGTGGTCTTTCCTTTTTCAATATTTTCTCTATTAAGAATCTCAAGAATAGTCGTAGCCAGTGAGGTGTCGAGGCTGGCCATGGGTTCGTCAGCCAGTATCATCATAGGCTCTTGGGTCAAACAACGAGCTATGGCAACTCGCTGCTGTTCTCCACCGCTGAGTTTTTTTGTGAGAATATTTTCCTTACCAGCTAATCCCACTTTAGAAATGCAGTCTAGAACAAGTTTTTCATCCTTTTCAGGATATCTATGCAATAGGCTAGCTACGGTGCCCATATATCCTAGCCTACCAATCATTACATTTCCAAAGACGCTTGATTCTTTGATTAGCTTGAATTGTTGAGGTACATATCCAATCATTCTTCTAAGCATGAGTTTTTCTTTTTTATCTAGAGAGAAAAAGTCAATACCATTAAGCAGGATAGTATTCTTGGAGGGCCTGATTAGTCCTGCAATTGTTCGCAAGAGTGTAGATTTGCCCGCACCACTCCGTCCAAGCACTGCAATGGTTTCACCTTTTTTTATTTCGAGGTTTATGTCATGTAAAACAGGGGTAGACGATGCTGCGACTGACACATTATCGAGCTTGATGTCAAACCCGGAAGGACATCCAAAAATCCCTTCGCTAGACCGGGTTCCACCTAGCAGCGTCATAGCATTGTCTCCTCCTTCCAAGCTTACTGAGATATATGGGGAATCTTTGTAATGCTAAGGGCTTCTTCTAGTGTTTGCAGGTACTCAAAATGGTTCACAGGCACGTATTCGGTTGCACCAAATAGAGCGTCGTCAAGAAGTTCAGGCTGTTCTTTCTTCAAATCTATCATAGCTTTTTCAAATTTTGTAATCAAGTCCGGTGACACCATATCTGTTTTGTATACTGCGCTATGTGTTGGAACAGGGCCGATACTTTCGACCACTTTGATTCTAGACTGTTCTTCGGCGGTCAGAAACGTAAATACTGCCCAGTCATCGCCTGCCGCAGCATCAACATCTCCATTTAATAGCGCAACAAGAGACTGCTGGTATCCACCGCTAAACAGTATGTTGCCAAAGAATTCTTTTGGATCCTCTCCGGAAGATATCATGCCTCGTTTGACGAGCTCTGCTACCGGAAACAGATAGCCCCCCGTCGAGAGTGGTCCAGAAAAGGCTACTGATTTGCCACGCATATCTTCAAGCGAGCGGATATCGTTTCTTTCTTTCAGAGTCCAGTATTGACTCATGTAAAAGGTTGAGAGAACCTCTTCTCCTGCCTCCGTCTTGTATGGTCTAAGATCCGCCATGAAGGCCAGTACCTCTCCATTATTTTGCTCATGAGCAAGGAGAGCAGGTCTGCTACTCATGAATGCAATATGCGTAGTTCCTGACTTTAGTGAGGATAAAGTTGTTGTATCATCTATTGGATAAAATAATTCTACATCGATGCCAATTTTGCTGGCAAAGTACTCTTCTAACAATTGCTTCTGAGGGTCAAACTCTACAACGTCTCCCTGCGGTACTACCGCAATAACCAATTTTCCTAGTTGCTGTTCTTCCACTTCCTGGCTTTGAGCTCCTTGATTGAAAACCGTTCCTCCAATAGCTATCCCTGCTAGGATAGCAACCGTGACTGCAGGAATTATCATGATCTTGTTATTCAATTTCCTTCTCTCCCCTTCGTAGTACCTGTAAATAAAGTTAGCGTTATCTAACAAATTTAGATGAGGCTAATAAATATACTTCAATCTGCATTACTATTAATTACTCTCGATTGTAAGGCCATTTCATATTGCAGAACCGACTCGGGTTGCCGGAACCACCAAGATTGTTTAAATATGTCCGATTAGGCTAACCTAATTAGGCTTACCTAATTGACCATGAACGCTCTCACGC
>CAZPIL010000054.1:0-8207 GCA_964586705.1 uncultured Nitrososphaera sp.
ATCGTCGGGATTATAGAACTTGCGACTCTCCAAGCCTCCGACACTGAACGTTCTTGCTATACCTATAGCGCCCAAGGCGTCCATCCTGTCTGCATCTTGCAGTATCTTTGACTAGAGGGTCACAGGCCTTATTTTCTTAGAGTAGCTATGAGTGAGTATACAATAGCTCACTTTATCGATGGTTGTCTTTGGCCAGCCACGTTTTTGCAATATTTTTTCGGCGATATCGGCGCTGTCGTCTGATGACTTGGATCTTTTTGCACTTCCTTTCGGATATACAACGAGATCATGCAAGAGTGCGGCTGCCAGGAGGACTTTCATATCTGCGTTCTCTTCTTTGCCTATCTTCTGCGCATTCTTGTAGACACGCATGATGTGCTCAAAATCGTGCCCGGGATCACGACCTTGGAGCATCCTCTCTACTTGGCGCTTGAGATCCTCAAGCATACGACGACCTAATGAGTGATGGAATATTAAGTAATTGCTAGAGAGAAAAATGAAAAGGAAAAAGGGGGAGCTTACGCTCTTAGATAACTTGCCATGGTCTTGTCGCGAAGCTTACTCCGAGGCCTGCACCGATGATAATGCATTGGTATACAATGTTACCATACGGGATTGGCTTTAGTATTGCATCGCCTGTGACGACCACTGTTTGGCCTCTGCCTAGACCTGGACCGATCTGCTCTACGTTGAGCTGTGTGTGGACATGGTATGTCCCTGGCTCTAGTGCCATGACGGTCATCTCGTAGGGTACTGTTGCGCCTCCCGGAATATCGAAGATGTTACCCGGCGGATCTCTCGCTAAGAACTCCCATCTGTTGCCAGCGTTTTCAGACTCGCTGAACAGAGAAAGCCAGCCCCTGAGGTCCCTATTGACCAAGCTTCTTAGTTCGCCATTTACAGTGAGCTCGTCACCTGTCTGGAGAGTGTTGTCTGAGAACTGCTCGTTATCAATCCTCACGAACCTGCTTTGCAGCTGGGCCTGGACACCGTGCGCGTCAGCGACAGGTATGTAGGCGACAACTGTGGACAGCACCATGACCGTTGCAAGAGCCGCTGCGACCAATGTCTTGCTTTGCATCATATCCCTCTACTTAGGCATACCAGAAAGAACAAAGATATATACTTTTTTGCTCCTGGTCATGTCTGACCGCCTGTAATACTAATTAGTCTGCAAGGGGGTCTTTTCTCAGGCACTTGGAAGAAGAAATCTCACGGCTTGCACTTGGAACCATAGAAGAAATTGGGCCGACTACTGAAAAGCGCCTAAAGGCAGCTGGCTTTCGCTCCATAAAGGACTTGCTTGTTAGAGGGCCGGTGGATATCGCTGAAGCAACTGGTATGGAGATGGATGAGTCGGTAGGAATCTGCAACAAGGCCCGACTCCTGCTTGAAGATCTCGGCGTAATAGACAAGAGCTTTGTCAATGCAACAAGTCTGTATGAGCGACGCAGAGATGGCCAACGGATATCGACCGGTGCTAGGAACTTTGACGATCTGCTGGGAGGAGGAGTAGAGACGAGGGCTGTAACAGAGGTCTATGGCGAGTTCGGCACAGGAAAGACCCAGTTATGCCATACACTATGTGTTATAGTTCCGCAGGAAAGGCAGCAGGGTGGCCTTGGCGGCAAGGCGCTTTATATAGACACAGAGAATACCTTTAGGCCCGAGCGCATAGTTTCAATAGCCGAAGCGCGGGGCTTTGATAATGAAAAGGCTCTTGAAAATGTGATTGTGGCCAAGGCATACAATAGCGCCCATCAGGAACTGATAATCGAGGAAACAGGTCCTGTTATAGAAGACCATGGCATCAAGCTCGTGATCGTAGACTCTGCCGTTGCGCACTACCGTGCGGAGTTTCTAGGCCGCGCCACGCTATCTGAGCGCCAACAGCGACTTAACAGGTTTATGCACATGCTTGTAAGGATGGCAGAGACGTATGAAACCGCAGTTGTAGTAACGAACCAGATACAGTCATCGCCTGACGCATACTTTGGCGACGTGGCAAGGCCCACAGGTGGAAACGTGGTAGCGCACACGAGCACCTACCGGATATACCTGAAACGTTCATCCGGAAAAAACCGTATTGCAAGAATGGTTGACAGCCCGTACCATGCCGAGCGGGAAATACTGTTCACCCTTGCTGATAGGGGGATTGCCGATGTCGGAGACTAGACTTAAATTAAGGCTTTTCCGCTTGCATATTGAATATGCCAAAATCGCACGGCACTCGTAGAAAGGCCCGCTCAATTCTGACAAAGGGCAATGTCGTCAGGGGCATATCATACCTGCTTCGTGATTACAAGGTTGGAGACAAGGTCATAGTTGACATAGACCCTAGAGAACATTCGACAACCCCACACAGGCGTTTCCACGGAAGAATAGGCGTGATCAAAGAAGTCCGCAAGCGCACACTAAAGGTGTCTGTGGTGTTTGGCGGCAAGGAAAAGTTTCTACAGACTCGTCTAAACCATGTCAAGCCGTTATCGGCGCCGGAGGCAAAGACATGACTGAAACGCTAAAGCGTGAGATAATTACGACTGCCCAGGTTAAGGATATTCTGGGCGAAGTCAAGGCCGAAGATATGGATCAGATTCAACGCTGGACCTTTGACTATGTCACAAAATTCTCCAAGGCAGACGGCAAAAATGCAAGCAAGATGGTCAAAAAACTAGTTGAAGAGTGTGATCTCACTTCGGAAGAGGCAGTAGAGGTGGTCAACGTGATGCCGACTACTCTTGAGGAGCTCAGAGCCTTCACTTTTGGCTGGAAAAAGCTTATACTCACAGAGACTCTTGAAAAGATTCTTACTATACTCAAGGCCGACAGCGAAGGCTAAATAGCCAGCATAACATTATAGGTCGGATATAATTGTCAAACGTGCCACCACAAGATCTAGGCCACTCCCATGCAAGGGATGGTAGCCATGAGCATGGTCAAAGAAAGTATGAAGAATATGCTTACGTACTGGACTATACTCCACGTGGAAAATCAACGACTGTCCGAGGTCGAGAAGGCATAATAGTCCAAGCCATAGGGGAGGAACGCCTGACTCTTTTGGAGCTCTTGGGTATGCAGAACTCTGCATTCGAGGTAGGTGAGCGCCTGTACATAGGTCGAGAAGGTCGCGACAAGGTCATGAGTGTGCTTGGGCGTATGGATTATAACGATATAACACAGTCCGCCAAGAATGAACTTGCGGTCATCGTAGAAAAGGTTGTGGTGGCAAACGAAAAGCGCTTTGTGGATTATATTAACATGTCACAGCCGATAACTCCTAGAATACACGCTCTGGAGCTGATACCTGGAATCGGCAAGACTTACATGATGACAATAATCAAAGAGCGGGAAAAAAAGCCCTTTGAGAGCTTTGCCGACCTGCAGACAAGGGTAGGCGTGAGAGAGCCTGCAAAGCTGATAGCAAAGAGGATAATCGAAGAGATAATGGGCCAAGCCCGCATGAACCTTTTCGTGCGAAAGTAATTGCCGCGTACAAGGACGCAAAAGCTAGGCCAGCACTTCCTTGTTGACGTGTCTATTTTGGAGAAGATAGTGCGCGCGTGCGCGCTTCGCAATTCCGAGATCGTGCTTGAGGCAGGGACCGGCCTCGGCGCGTTGACAAAGGACCTGTGCAGCCATGCCGGCAGTGTAATTTCCTATGAAGTTGACAGGATGTTTTTCGAACGAGCAAGGTCTATGCAAATTGAGAACCTTGAGCTCGTAAACCGGGATCTCTTCCGCGAGCAAAAAAATGTAGAGTTTGATGTGTTTGTCTCAAACCTGCCCTATTCGAAGAGTCGTGAAGCATTTCAGTGGCTTGCAACAAGAAAGTTTGACCGCGCAGTAGTGATGGTGCAAAAAGAGTTTGCAGAGAAACTGTTGGCGGCACCGGGTGAAGGGAATTACCGGGCAATAACGGTGATTGCATCATACTGCTTTATGATAGAACCACTCTTTGATGTGGGCACCAGCGCCTTTGAGCCCCGGCCAAAGGTAAAATCAACCGTTCTTGAAATAATTCCTATCCGCAGAGTAACAGACCTGCAGATAAAGAGGGTGAACCTTCTCTTTTCCAAGAGAAACAAGAAAGCCTCAACAGTTGCTACAAAAATGGGCATAGCTGCTGACTTTGGCGGCAGACGCGTCTGCCAGTTGGAACCTGAAGAAATAATGGGGCTTGTAAATTGATGTATGCTCCATCTGAAGACACACTTCTTCTGGCACAATGTGTCCAGAAATACCGCGGTAAATGGGCGCTTGAGATAGGAATCGGATCTGGAGCTGTTGCAGAATCTCTTGCTGTCGCCTTTGAGAATGTGGTGGGCACTGATATCGATCTGCGGTCTCTTGCCTACTGCAGGGACAGAGATAAAGAACTGATGCTTGTCTGTTGCTGCGCGGCCTCTGCTTTCGGTAGCGTCAAATTTGACCTTATAGTCGCAAATCCGCCGTACCTGCCAGATGACCCTATACAGACGGACGCAACTGTCCACGGGGGACCCACTGGGGTGGAAACTAGCCTACATTTCATAAGATCCGCACTACCGCTCCTTTCGAGCAAAGGGGCGATGCTCGTTATTGCCTCTTCAATGGCTAACCAGTCAGCACTCGATTATTTTCTATCAGAAACTTGCCTTAAAAAAAGGGTAATTCGAGAAAAAGAGCTGTTCTTCGAGCGACTATCCGTGCTAGAGCTTACTTTTTGAGCAACTTTGCTGCTCTTGTGGCTATCTGGTCAGTCATTTGAGAGAGTGAGGCCTTGCCGCCTAGGTCATAGGTAACATACTTGCCTTCATTTATGACTCCTTCAGTGGCAGCAAAAATGGCCTTGCATATGGATCGCTCTCCTAGATAGTCAGCCATCCATGCGCCAGAGAGTATGGTGGCAACAGGGTTAACCTTGTCCTTGCCCGCGTACTTTGGCGCACTTCCATGTGCCGGCTCAAACATTGCATAGTCATCACCATAATTACCCGAGTACACATTTCCTATCGATCCTACATTGCCGGATGCACACTCTGATATCACATCCATGAAAAGGTTGGTGCTGACAAGCACATTCTGGTTGAATCGTTCAGGATTCTTGACAAGCTGCTGGGTCATATTATCAATATAGTATTCCTCGTATTCGATCCCCCTGGATTGCTTTGCTGCATTTTCAATTGACGACCAAAATATTCCGTCTGTCTCTTTCAGTATGTTGCGTTTTGTGATGGCGACGACTTTCTTCCAGCCACTATCCTTTGCCACCTCAAATGCCTTCCTGGCTATGCGATCGCAGCCTTTGCGAGTTGTCTTGCGTATGGCGATAGCCGAATCATCGGAAGTTCTGAATTCAATACCTGCGTACAAGCCTTCGGTAGCTTCGCGGACACATATAAAATCAAGTTGTTTCTCTGCATTCTTGTAGGTCTTTATTGGCCTGATGTTCCCGTAGAGCTGGAATTTCTGCCTGATACTGACTGCCACGCTACGAGGCGCGTTTGGCATCGGAACTGTGGTCGTCGGACCCTTGAAACAGGCATCGGATTCTTCGAGCAACTTCGAGACTTCTGTAGAGATATATGAATTGCCACCGTTCTTCTCCCACCATTCGGAGCCTGCGTCGCACTGCACAAGCTCAATCTTGGTGTTGCAGGCATTGAGAACCCTTACCATGGCATTAACAAGCTCAGGACCTGTGCCGTCGCCCCTGATGATGGCAGCCGTCTTTTTGGCCAAATTGAATCATAATGCAGGATTTCTTTTCTCTATTTTATCCTTACTTGGAAGTGAATTCCGCCCTCACTAGCATGTTGTCTTGAAACGGCGGAACATCGCCTGCTGTTGCCACCGGCGTGAATTCATTGTTTTCAGAGAAATATGAATACCTGATGTCATAGTCGTCAAGGTTCAATACCTGTTCCACATCGACGCCTGTAGAGTTGTTGATGACTGTTATGGCATTGTTTTCGGCGGCATAGACCTTCATAAAGTCAGCCATCGTGAACCTTATGGGCCTGATGTATTCAATGTGTACGGTACTGCCAACTTCGTCGGTGTGTATTGGACGCAGACAATCTTCTCCATCCTTGGGATGTTTGCCAACGTTGTCTGGAAGCATCATCGGCTCGCCATCTACGATAATTTCAACGGTCGGATAACGCTGGAACGTCTCTATGTTATGGTTTCTGAGACATATTGAAAGGGGGTCTGGGGGAGGAGCTAGCTGAGTCAGCAAAAGTGCAACAAGCGTCGCGGCCCCCATTATGATCGGGACTATGAGGACCTCTTTCTTGCCGAGCCTCTTTTTGGGCTTCTCCTCTTTTATCTTGCGTTTCGGCACTTCCCTTTTCTCTAGAGATTTAGGCGTTAATATAACATTGCCTCTGTAACTTGTTCAATTGAATGACTATGACAATCGCAATTTAAATCCGAGTCTAACTTGGATATTCTTCCTCCCTCGGGGATTGTTCGTGCACCTGACCAACTCTCTTGTTACTCGCAACATTATTTACGGTCGGTATACAATGATGTCAGGCTAATGCGCCTTGTGCAGCTCTCAGATATACACGTCGGAAGCCTCTTTGTACAGGGTACCTTTGATGCTGTTGTGGACGAAGTTAACAAGCTCGAACCCGATGCCATAGTTGTAACCGGCGACCTTACGGATGAGGGGATATTGCCCCAGTATGAAAAGGCCAGCAAAGAGATCAAGAGGTTTGACTGCAAGAATATCATTCCCGTAGCTGGAAACCATGACTACCGGCACACCGGCTATCTCTTGTTCAAAAAGTTCTTCCCTTCAAAGCAGATCCACGAATTTGATGAAGGCGTAGTCCTGACACTCGGTACAGCTAGGCCTGATAGAGACGAAGGAGAAGTAGGCTATCGGCAAAATCTCTGGATGGAAAAGATGCTTGCAAAATATGACGGCAAGGTCAAGATAGTTGCAATGCACCATCACCTGGTCGGCATACCTGATACCGGCACAGACAAGATACTCATACTTGACGCAGGCGACGCCCTGCGTACATGCCTGCAATCAAAGGTCAACCTTGTACTGTGCGGTCACAAGCATCGGCCATGGGTATGGAAGCTGGGCGCACTGGAAATAGCTTATGCTGGCACGACATCCTCGACTCGCTACCGGGGCTTTTTTGAGAACTCGTACAACATCATCGATGTAGAGGAGGGAAAGGTGCACACGGACATCAAGATAGTAGGCAAGAAGCGTTTTCCTCTTTCAGACTTGGTAGAGCAGTACAAACCTTTCTTGGAACAAGCATAATTATAATCCGCAAGCGCAAGGATTTCAAGGCAGCGGTGACGATTCAGAGTTAAGACTGAAAGATGAAGAGAAGGCATTTGACCGAGCTGCCGCTTGTTTTTCATTTTACCAGTTTTTACTCGATTCTGGAGGTGATCATGGCGTCCCGAATAGCACGGACATGCATTTTTTGCGGATTTCGTTCTTCTGTAATATGATTAGCATGGGTGATCATCATAAACGCTTGTTACGCAAGAGCGCTAACATTTTCACTTATTAAATTTATCAATGCCATATTTTTGGTGGTACCTGCTTCATAAGTGTAATATTTATATAAATTCTAGTTTAAGGTTAGCATATGGCTTAATATACGAGATCGCGGACTAGATTATTCATGGCCCAAATGCCAGCACTGATTCCAAAAGAAGTCGAAATCCAGAGACTGAAAAAGATCTACATAATGGTAATCATGCTCGGGTCAATCGCAGCCTCCGTCGAAGTCGACAACTTCGTCGATGGCTCGCTGCACCAGACTGCAATCAGAGACAGCGCCTTCACACCAGCCCACTGGTGGCTATACAGCCACTTCGTGGCACTGCCCGTAGGCTGGGGTATGGTGGCCATCTACGACAGAAGAGTACCGATCCTCAGGGGTCCGGGCAACTCGATGAACACCGGTCTAAAGATAACCATCATAGGCTACCTTGCGACCATGTTCACAATCGGTGTCAACGAACTGTGGCACTTTTGGTTCGTAGAGGAAATCTTTGCAGTCCCCAACCACTGGATGTTTAACATGGGTGTCGTCGTGGCATTCATGGGAGCCCTGGCCTATGTAGTCAGGGTGTACGCACGCCTGGTGGAGCTGGGTGCAGAGACTCCGGCAAGAAACCCGTATGTAGCAGAGATGTACAAGCTAGCCCTCGAAGGCAAGCTTTACAGCAGGTCCATACCATAA